>NZ_JBWGQW010000002.1:52101-60473 GCF_056332225.1 Thermus sp.
CGGGTTGCCCAGGCGGTGGCCTTGGTAGACGGTGAGCTGCACCCGTCCTTCCCGCTTGGGCACCACCCCCGCCCGGGCGAGGAGGGCCCCCAGGGCGGCGTTGGCCGAGCCCGTCACCGGGTCCTCGGGGATGCCGAGGAGGGGGGCGAAGTCCCGGGCGTAGAAGCTCCTCGGGCCCATGGGGGCGTAGGCGTGGACCGTGGCCACCTCCAGCTTGCGGGAAACCTCCAAGAGGGCGGGCATCTCCGGCTCCAGGGCGTCCACCACGCCGGGGGCGATGAGGGGCACGAAGAGGCTCCAAAGCCCGGTGTAGGCGATGCCGTAGGGGAGGCCCCGGTGCAGGTAGCGCTCGTTGGTGCCTAAGGCCTCGAGGGCCGCCCTCAAGGCCTCAAAGGGGGGCAGGTCGCGGAAGCGGGGGGAAGGTCCCCGCACCAGGGCCTTTACAGGGGCCCCGCCCTCGTACACGATCTCCACGGGAAGGGCCTCCGTGGGGGTGTGGAGGTAAAGCCGCCCTATCCCCTCGGGCGCCAGGCCCAGGCGCACCAGGCTTAGGCCCAGGGCCACCGCCGCGTGGCCGGAGAACTCCACCTCCTCCTTTGGGGTGAAAAAGCGCACCCCGAAGACCGTCTCCCTCCTTTCGGTGAGGAAGGCGGTCTCCGCCTCCCCCAGGCGCCTTGCGATGGCCTGCATCTCCTCTAGGCCCATCCCCCGGGCGTCCAGCACGATGGCCACCCGGTTGCCCGCTCCCGGGGCGGGGGCAAAGGCGTCTACCAGAATGTACGGGATCCTAGCCATGGCGGATCACCTGGAGGCCGAGCTCCCTAAGCTGCTCCTCGGACACGGGGCTCGGGGCGCCGGTCAGGGGGTCCTTTCCTTCCTTGTTCTTGGGGAAGGCGATGACCTCGCGGATGGAGGGGCTTCCCGTCATGAGGGCGAGGAGCCGGTCCAGCCCCCAGGCGATGCCCCCGTGGGGCGGGGCCCCGTACTGGAGGGCTTCCAGGAAAAAGCCGAACTTCTCCTTCTGTTCCTCCTCCCCAATGCCCAGGAGGCGGAAGACCCGGGCCTGGAGCCCGGGGTCGTGGATGCGGATGGACCCCCCGCCCACCTCCACGCCGTTGAGGACGAGGTCGTAGGCCAAAGCCCGCGCCCGCCCGGGGTCTTCCTCCAAAAGGGGCAGGTCCTCGGGGTGGGGGCTGGTGAAGGGGTGGTGCATGTAGGTCCACCCCCCCCGCTCCTCGTCCCACTCCAGGAGGGGAAAGTCCACCACCCAGAGGAAGCGGAAGCCCTCCCGCTTGAGGCCTAGAAGGTCCGCAAGCCGAAGCCGCACCGCGCCCAGGGCCTCCGCCGCCACCTTGCGGGGCCCGGCTACGAAGAGGAGGGTGTCCCCAGGGCCCGCCCCCGTGGCCTTAAGGAGCGCCTCCCGGACGGGCTCCAGGAACCTGGCCACGCTTCCCGAGAAGCCCCCTTCCTCCACCCGGGCCCAGGCCAGGCCCTGGGCCTTGTGCCTTTTGGCCTCCTCCTCAAGCTCCGCGATCTCCTTGCGGGAAAGGGCCCTGGGGACGGCGAGGGCCTTCACCCGTTCCGCCTCCCGGAAGACCCGAAACTCGCTCTCCCGGAAGAGGGGGCCCACCTCTTTAAGCTCCAGGCCGAAGCGGAGGTCGGGCTTGTCGGAGCCGTAGCGCTCCATGGCCTCCTCGTAGGAGAGCCTGGGGAAGGGGAGGGGAAGCTCCACCCCCAAGGCCTCGCGGAAGACGTGGGCCATGAGGCGCTCGTTGAGCTCCAGCACGTCCTCCACTTCCACGAAGCTCATCTCCAGGTCCAGCTGGGTGAAGTCGGGCTGGCGGTCGGCGCGGAGGTCCTCGTCCCGGAAGCAGCGGGCGATCTGGAAGTAGCGGTCCAGCCCCGCCACCATCAGCATCTGCTTGAAGAGCTGGGGGGACTGGGGCAGGGCGTAGAAGAGGCCGGGCTCGTGGCGGTAGGGCACCAGGAAGTCCCGGGCTCCCTCGGGGGTGCTCTTGGTGAGGAAGGGGGTCTCCACCTGGACGAAGCCTTCCCGGTCCAGGAAGTCCCAGATGGCCTTGATGACCCGGTGGCGCAGGCGGAGGTTCTCCTGCATCCGGCGCCTTCTTAGGTCCAGGTAGCGGTACCGGAGGCGGAGCTCCTCATGGGGCTCCTTCTCCTCCTCCCCCCGCCAGCCCGCGTCCACGGGGAAGGGGGGCGTCTTGGCCTCGGCGAGGACCTCGAGGGCCTTGAGCTCCACCTCCACCGCCCCCGTGGCCAGGCGGGGGTTGGGCTCGGGGCGGAGGCGCACGACGCCCCAGGCGCGCACCACCCACTCGGGGCGCACCCGCTCGGCTACGGGGTAGGCGGGGCTTTCCGGGTGGGCCACCAGCTGGACCAGGCCCTCCCGGTCCCTCAGGTCCAGGAAGATGAGCCCCCCGAGGTCGCGGCGGCGGTTCACCCAGCCCTCGAGGACCACCTCCTCGCCCACGTGGGCTTCCCTCAGGCTTCCGGCGTAGTGGGTGCGGCGCATAATCCTCCCAAGCTTACCGGATTCTCATGCCAGGCTCGCGAGGAGAAAGGCCGCCACCTCGGGGTAGGGGAGGCGCACCTGCTCCCCCGTGGCCAGGCGCTTCAGGGTGAGCTCGCCCGCCCTAAGCTCCTCTTCCCCCAAAAACCCCGCGAAGGCCGCTTTCCGCTTCAAGGCCTCCTCCACCCCCTTGCCGGGTTTCCTCGGGGAGAGGGCGTACTCCACCCTAAGCCTCGGCCTCAAGATCTCGGCCACGTAGAAGGCCTCCTCCACCGCCGCTTCCAGAAGGGGAACCAGGTAGAGGTCGGGGCCCCTTTCCTCCGGGGGGGCGAAGCCCTCGGCCTCGAGAGCCAGGGCCACCCGCTCCACCCCGAAGGCGAAGCCCACCCCTGGGACCCTGGGCCCGCCCAGAAGCTCGGAAAGCCCGTCGTACCGCCCCCCGCCCCCCAAGGCGGACTGGGCCCCGATCTCCTCGTGGTGCACCTCAAAGGCGGTGCGCACGTAGTAGTCCAGCCCCCGCACCAGGGCGGGCTCCAGCTCGTAGGGGATGGAAAGCCTTTCCAGGTGGCGCTCCACCTCCCGAAGGTGGGCCCTGGCCTCCTCCCCGAGGAAGTCCAGCATGGGCCTCACCCCAAGCTCCTCGAGGAGGGCCTGGTCCTTGGGGTCTTTGGAGTCCAGGATGCGCATGGGGTTGAGCGAGAGGCGCTCCTTGGAGTCCTCGGAAAGCGCCTCCCGATGGGGGCTGAGGACCTCCTTGAGGTAGGCGTTGTACCGGGCCCGGTCCTCGGGGTCCCCCACGGAGGAGAGCTTCACCGAAAGCCCCCTAAGCCCGAGCTCCTTCAGGCACTCGTAGAGGAGGACGATGGCCTCCGCGTCCAGGATGGGGCTTTCCGAGCCCAAGGCCTCATAGTTCACCTGGTGGAACTGGCGGTACCGCCCTTTTTGCGGGCGCTCGGCCCGGAACATGGGCCCCGCCATCCAGAGCCTCACGGGCTGGGGCCAGACCTTCATCCCGTGCTCCAGGTAGGCCCGGACCATGGCGGCGGTGCCCTCGGGGCGGAGGGTGAGGGAGCGCCCGCCCCGGTCCTGGAAGGTGAACATCTCCTTGCGCACGATGTCGGTGGAAGCGCCCACCCCCTTTTCAAACACTTGGGTCTCCTCAAAGACGGGGGTGATGAGCTCCAGGGCTCCTGCCGCCTCCAAGACCTTGCGGGCGGTGGCCACGATGCGCTGGTGGAGCCTGAGCTCCTTGCCGAAGAGGTCCTTGGTGCCCCGAACCGCCATACCCCTCCACTCTACACAACCTCTTGCGCCTGGGCGTGGGCCTCCTCTATGCTGGAGGCGTGCGCCAGAGAGGGCTCCTGGTAGCCCTTTACCTCTTTCTCACCCTGGCGGGCTCCACCGGGGTGGCCCTGCAGATGTACCTCATGCGGGTGCAGAACCCGGGGCTGAGGGCCGACCTCTGCCAGGCCCCGGGGGAGGAGCGCTCCGTGGAGCACTCCCTCTTCTGCGGCCTCCAGGTGGCTCCGGGCCTCCCCCCGGTGGCGGCGCCCGCCCCGCCACGCCCTCTTAAGGCGCTTCCCCAACGTACCGCCCCCCTTCCCGGGCACCGCCTCCCCCATCCCCAAGCCCTGGTCCCCAGGGCCCCTCCTTTCGCCCTGGCCTAAGGGGTTTTTCGGCCCATAGGTCCTTTGGCGAAAGGAGGTGTGGCGTTGCAGGTAGCGCTTTTTACGCAGAATCTGGACCTTTACGCTCAGGTTTACGAGGCGCTGGTTCCTCGGGGCTTCTCCCTTTCCTGGAACGAGGGCATGGGCCTGCCCCTTTCGGGGCTGGACCAGCTGGAGCGGGGCCAGGGGGTTCTTTGGCTCACCCCAAGGGGGCTCCGGGGCTACGATCTCAGGGCCTACGCCTTCCTTACCCGGAGGGACGACCCGAAAAGCCTTCCCGAGGGCCTGAAGGGGCGTTTTGGCGCCCGGCTTCTCCCTGGGGAGGCGGCGGTCCTTTTGGCCCTGGGCCGGGGGGTGCCCCCGGAGCCCAGAAGCCTCGCCCGGTATCTGGACGTGGAGCGCTCCCAGGCCCGCTTTTTCCTAAAGGGGGTGTGGAACAAGTTCGGGCTTCCCCTGGGGCTACTCCTCCGCCTCGCCCGGCATCAGGTGCAGGTAGCGGGGCTTGAGGGCCACCCGGAGGGGCTGGTCCGGCTGGAGGCGGAGCCTTTCCTGGACGTGCCGAGGCAGGAGGATTTCCAGGGAAAGGGGCCCGCGGAGGAGGCCCCGGTAGGCCAGCCCCTCCAGGTGCAGGCGTTCTAGCCGGCCTTCCAAGACGTTTTCCGGGGGTGGAGGGCGGTCCTGGCGCACCACCAGGACCTCCGCCGCCCGTATTCCGAGCCAGGCTTCTCCTCCCGGCTTAGCCCAGGGGGGGAGGGGAAGGCGGAGGCGGACCCCTTCCCGCTCCACCCCGCCCTCCACCACCCGCACGGGAAAGAGGTTCTCGTACCCGAGAAGCCTCGCCACCTCCACCCGGGCGGGGGCGGCCATGACCTCCTCCGGCGGCCCCTCTTGGAGCACCCCCTTCCGCCCCAGCACCGCCAACCAGTCGGCCATGCCGGCCAGGACTGGGTCGTGGCTCACCGCCAGGGCGGGGAGGCCCTCCCGGCGGAGGAGGTCCACCAGCTCCGAGAGCACCTGCCCCCGGGTCAGGGGGTCCAGGGCGCTGGTGGGCTCGTCCAGGAGGAGGAGCTCGGGCTTTCGGGCCAGGGCCCGGGCCAGGGCCACCCGCTGCTTTTGCCCCCCGGAAAGCTGGCCCGGGCGCTTGTGGGCGTGCTCCAGGAGCCCCACCCGCTCCAGGAGGGCCAAGGCCCGCTCCTTGCGGTTTCGCCCCTTGAGGGGGAAGGCCACGTTTTCCCAGGCGGTCATGTGGGGGAAGAGGGCCAGGTCCTGGGGCAGGTAGCCTACGGGCCTTCGCTCGGGGGGAAGCCCGGAGAAGGGGTGCCCCTCGGCGGGGAGAAGGCCGGCTAAGGCCTTGAGCAAGGTGGTCTTGCCCACCCCGCTTTCCCCCAGGAGAACGGTGAACCCCGCGATTCGGAAGCGGGCCTCGAGGCGGATGGGCTTCCTTATGCGGTAGTGGACTTCCATGCCCGTCCTTTGGCTTCCAGGATGCGCGCCAGGGCCAGGAGGAGGAGGCTTAGGAGGAGGAGGACCAGGGCGGCCTCCGCCGCCTCGCGGAAGCGCAGGGCCTGGACCAGGTCGTAGAGGTAGATGCTCACCATCTGGGTCTTCCCCGGGATGGAGCCCCCCACCATGAGCACCACCCCGAACTCCCCCAGGGTGTGGGCGAAGGCCAGGAGGGTCCCCGAGAGGAGGCCGGGCCAGGCGAGGGGCAGGACCACCTGGGTCCAGACCTTGAGGCGGGGGACTCCCAGGGTGCGGGCCACCTCCAGGAGGTTCCGGTCCAGGGCCAGGAAGGCCTCCCGGTAGGCGGTGAGGGCGAAGGGCAGGCTGAAGAGGACGCTGGCGAGGACCAGTCCCTCGAGGCGGAAGGCCCAGGAAAGCCCGGTGAGGCGGGTCCAAGGGCCTTCCGGCCCCAGGAAGAGCAGGAGGTAGAAGCCCAAGACCGTGGGGGGGAGGACCAGGGGCAGGAGGAAGACCGCCTCCAGGAGGGGCTTTCCCGGGAAGGAGCGGAAGGCCAGGAACCAGGCCAGGGGAACCCCCAGGAGGAGGAGGAGGCCGGAGGTCCAAAAGGCTACCTTTAGGGAGAGCTGGAGGGCGGTAAAGAAGAGGGGGTCCACCCTACTCCCCCGGCAGGAGGAAGCCGTAGCGCCGGAAGACGGCTCTGGCTTCCGGGCTTCCCACGAAGCGGTAGAAGGCCAGAACCTCGGGGCGCTGCCGCCCTTTGAGGACCACGTAGTCCTGCTCCAGGGTGAGGTGGCTTCCCAGGGGGGCAAGCCAGTACTCCCCGGGCCCTGCCAGGTCTGGGTGAAGGGCTAGGGAGAGGGCTAGGACCCCTACCCGGGTGGCGTGGAGGGCGAGATGGGCCGCTTGCGCGATGTTCTCCCCGTAGACGAAGGTGAAGTCCTTCTTGCCCTGGCGCAAGGGGCCGGCGTCCCAGTAGGCCTCCACCCCCCCCGTGAGCTCTTCCCAGGGGATTTCCTCCCAGGAGAGCTGGGCGAAAGGCTTGCCCAGGCCAGGGAGGGTGAGGGGACGGCGTTTAAGGAGCCCCAGGTGCTCCAGGAGGGTGACGGCGGCCCGGCCATAAGGGGCGTGGACCGGGTTGGCCAGGGCCACCTTGGTCACCCTGGGGTCCAGGAGGGTTTGGGGTCCAGGTTTTAAGCCGAGGCTTTTGTCCACCCAAAGGACCACGCGCCCGATGGCGTAGGGTTTCCGGGTGCCGGGCTCGGCGAGGCCCCTCCGCTCCAAAAGCTCGGGGTAGGCCTTTTCGGCGGAGAAGAAGAGGTCGGCCTCGAGGCCCTGGGTGAGCTGGGTGTAAAACTTGCCCGAGGAGCCGAAGAGGAGCTCCACCCTCACCCCAGGGTTTTTCCGCTCAAAGGCTTGGGCCACCTCAGTAAGGGCGTACTGCAGGTCCGAGGCCGCCACCACCCGCACCGTCTGCGCCAGAGCCGAACCCAAAAGAAGGAGTACCCAAAGGCTTGCCCTTTTCATGCCCACCTCCTTTGCGACCGCGGCAGGCGGCGGGGTCGCCCCCACCACCCCGGGGCCCTAAGGCCCGGCCCAGAAGGCCCCTAGGGTCTTCTGGGCTCGGAGGCGGAATCATTTTATCATCCCGTCCCGCTCGGCTCCACCTCTTGCATAAGTTTGCATCCTTGCGTTATCCTATAAGCCTCATGGCGGGAGACGCCCTGGCCCGGCCCAAGGACCTACTGGACTTTTCGGGATACGGCCCCAAGGAGCTTCAGGCCCTTTTGGACCTGGCGGAGGCCTTGAAGCGGGAGCGCTACCGGGGGGAGGACCTCAAGGGAAAGGTCCTCGCCCTCCTCTTTGAGAAGCCCTCCCTGCGCACGAGGACCACCCTCGAGGTGGCCATGCTCCACCTGGGGGGGCACGCCCTCTACCTGGACCAGAAGCAGGTGGGCATCGGGGAGCGGGAGCCCGTGCGGGACATCGCCAAGAACCTGGAGCGCTTCGTGGAGGGGATCGCCGCCCGGGTCCATCGCCACGAGACGGTGGAGGCCCTGGCCCGCCACGCCAGGGTCCCCGTGGTGAACGCCCTCTCCGACCGGGCCCACCCCCTCCAGGCCCTGGCCGACCTCCTCACCCTGAAAGAGGTCTTCGGGGGGCTTGCGGGCCTCGAGGTGGCCTGGGTGGGGGACGGGAACAACGTCCTGAACTCCCTCCTCGAGGTGGCTCCCCTGGTGGGCCTAAAGGTGCGGGTCGCCACCCCCAAGGGCTACGAGCCCGAACCCGAGCTTCTCCGGCGGGCCCGGGCCCACCTCACCCACGACCCCAAGGAGGCCGCCCTGGGGGCCCACGCCCTCTACACCGACGTCTGGACCAGCATGGGCCAGGAGGCGGAGAGGGAGAAGCGCCTTCGGGACTTCCAGGGATTCCAGGTCAATGGGGAGCTCATCCAGCTCCTCCGCCCCGAGGGGATTTTCCTCCACTGCCTCCCCGCCCACTACGGGGAGGAGGCCACGGAGGAGGCGGTCCACGGGGATAGGAGCCGGGTCTTTGACCAGGCGGAGAACCGCCTCCACACCGCCAAGGCCGTGCTCCTCACCCTGCTAAAGTAGGGGTATGGTCCGGCCCTACCGCTTCCGCCTGGAGGAGTTCCTAAAGCTTCCCCTGCCGGAGAGGGGGGTGGAGCTTCTTGAGGGGGAGGTTTACCAGGA
>NZ_JBWGQW010000002.1:60570-91969 GCF_056332225.1 Thermus sp.
CTGGACTATGACCTCTCCAAGAAGGTCCCCCTCTACGCCAAGGGGGGCGTGCCGGAGGTCTGGGTCCAGGACCTCCTGGGCGGGCGGCTCCTCCTCTTCCGCACCCCCGAGGGGGACCACTACCGGGAGCAGATCTGGGTGAAGCCCGGGGAAAGGGTTTCCCCCCTGGCCTTCCCCGAGGCCAGCCTGGAGGTCCCGTGGTGAGGGTGGGGATCCTCGGGGCCTCGGGGTACGGGGGGGCGGAGCTCCTCAGGCTCCTCAAGGCCCACCCCGGGGTGGAGCTCGTGGGGTTTTCCAGCCGGAAGCATGAGGGAAGGCCCCTCGAGGCCGCCTGGCCCCAGCTTTGGGACGGGAGGCCCTTCGCCTCCCAAGAGGAGGTCCTGGAGCGGGCGGAGGTGGTCTTCCTCGCTCTTCCCAACGGGCTTTCCATGGAGATCGCTCCCAGGGCCCTAAAGGCCGGCAAACGGGCCATTGACCTCTCCGGGGACTTCCGCCTGCCCCCCGAGGTCTACGAGGCCTGGTACCGCATCCCCCATAAGAGCCCGGACCTCTACCGGGAAGCGGTCTACGGCCTCCCCGAGCTCCACCGGGAGGAGCTTAAAGGGGCGAGGCTCGTGGCCAACCCTGGCTGCTACGTCACCGCCACCACCCTGGCCCTCGCCCCCTTGGCGGCGGAAGGGGTCTTGAAGGGGGCCTTCGTGGTGGGCCTAAGCGGGGTCTCGGGGGCGGGGCGGGAGGGGGAAGGCACCTTCTTCGCCGAGGTGAACGAGAACCTCAAGCCCTATAAGGCGGGGGGCGCCCACCGCCACATCCCCGAGATGGAGCAAAACCTGGGGAGGGTCTTGGCCCAGGGGAGGCGGGTGCGCACCCACGGGGAGGCGAGGGCGCTGCGGCTTTCCTTCACCCCCCACCTGGTGCCCATGACCCGGGGGATTCTCGTCACCGCCGAGGCGGAGGTGGAGGGCGCTTGGAGCCAGGGGGCCCTGGAGGCGCTTTATCGGGACTTTTACGCCAAGGAGCCCTTTGTGCGGGTCCTCGAGGGGCTTCCCGAGACCAAGGGCACCCTGGGAAGCAACCGGGTGGACCTCAGGCCCCTCTACGAGGAAAGGACCGGGCGGGTCCTGGTCTTCGCCGCCTTGGACAACCTGGTGAAGGGCATGGCGGGCCAGGCGGTGCAGAACCTGAACCTGATGCTGGGCTTTTCCGAGGAGACCGCGCTTCCCAAGGAGGGCGTATGGCCGTGAGGCTTCCTAGGGGATTTAGGGCGGGGGCCACCCGGGCGGGGATCAAGCCCTCGGGCAAGCCCGACCTCGCCCTTTTGGTTTCTGGCCTTCCCGCCGCCTGGGCCTACGTGGCCACCAGGAACCGGGCCGCGGCTCCTTCCATCCACCGGGGGAGGGCGCTTTACGCCTCGGGGAAGCCCTTGAGGGCCGTGGTGGTGAACGCCGGGAACGCCAACTGCGCCACCGGGGAGAGGGGCTTCCAGGACGACCGGCGCATGGCCGAGCTCGCCGCCTTGCGCCTTGGGCTTTCCCCGGGGGAGGTCCTCACCGCCTCCACCGGGGTCATCGGCGTGCCCTTGCCCGTGGAAAAGATAGAGAGGGGCTTACCCCAGATAGATCTGGCTCCCTTCGCCGATCCCTTCGCCGAGGCCATCCTCACCACGGACCTGGTGGCCAAGGTGGCCGAGGCCGAGGTGGGGGGGGCGAGGATCGTGGGCCTCGCCAAGGGAAGCGGCATGATCCACCCCAACATGGCCACCATGCTGGCCTTTTTAGTGACGGACGCGCTGGTTCCCCAGAAGGCCCTAAGGGAGGCCTGGGGGGGCATCGTGGACCGCACCTTCAACCAGGTGACCGTGGACGGGGACACCTCCACCAACGACCTGGCCCTCCTCATGGCCAACGGGGCCTATGGGGAGGTACCCTTGGAGGACTTCTTCAAGGCGGTGGAGGAGGTCGCCCAAACGCTCGCCCGCATGATCGCCCGGGACGGGGAGGGGGCCACCAAGCTCATGGTGGTGCGGGTAAGGGGGGCGGCCACGGCGGAGGAGGCGCGGCGGGCGGCGAGGGCCATCGCGGGGAGCGCCCTCTGGAAGGCCGCCCTCTACGGCAACGATCCCAACTGGGGCAGGATCCTGGCCGCCCTCGGCAACTCGGGGGCTCGGTTTGATCCCTTACGGGTGCGCATCGTTCTCCAGGGGATCCCCCTCTACGAGGGGGGGGCCCTCCCCTTTGACCGGGAGGCGGCGAGCCGGGCCATGCGGGCCGAGGAGGTGGAGGTCTTGGTGGACCTGGGGGAGGGGGAGGGGGAAGGGGAGGCCTATGGCTGCGACCTCACCGAGGGGTACGTGCGCATAAATGCCCTCTACACCACTTGACGGGCTTAACCCTCAGGGTCGCTAAGGGGCTTTTGTCTACTGCTTGAAGGTCGGCGTGAACTACGGCTTTTAGCGCCGTTGTGGCGAAGGGGTAAACTGGAGGGGATGCGTTGGCTTCCCCTCCTTGTTTTTTTGCTCGCTTCCTGCGCCCGGCCCGACACGGCTCCGCCGGAACTCGGCCTGGTGGAGCCCGGCGGAGGGGGCCTCGCCCCTGGGCGGAACCTCTTGGTGGAGGGCTACGCCTTTGACCCCTCGGGGGTGGCGAGCGTGCGGGCAGGAGGCCAGGAGGTGCTTCCCCCGGAGGAGAAGGGGAAGAAGCTCGTCCGCTTCCGTTTCCGCCTGCGGGCTCCCGCCTCGGGGCAGGTGGAGGTGCGCCTCGAGGCGGAGGATCTCCTGGGCAACCGGGGGGAAAAGCGGGTGCCCTTGGTCCTGGACGCCTCGCCCCCCCGCATCGTGGTGGAGCGGGTGGAGGAGGAAGGGGCCCGGGTCCGGGTTTACGGCTGGGTGGAGGACAACGTGGGGGTGGACCGGGTGACCCTCCAGGTGGGGGGACGGTTCACCCCCCTCTCCCTACCCAAGGAGGCGAGGGTTCCCTTCTTTGTGGAGGCGCCTCGAGGGGCCCTCCTGGTGGCGGTGGACGCCGCCGGGAACCGCTCCTCCCGCCGCCTTCCCTAGCCGTGGTACACTGCCCCTCGGTATGCCGGATACCGGCGAAACCTTGGCCCATCTGGCCCGGGCCTTGAGGGAGACACCTCCCCACCCTGAGGCCTCTTCCAGAATCCGGGAGATCGCCAAGCTCCTGCACCGCCTGCCCCCTTCCCGGGAGCGGGACGGGCTTTTGGCGGTGGCTTACCTCCGTCTGTACCAGGCCTTAAGGAAGGAGGAGGACTACCTGAGGGGGTATAGCTACGCCCGCACCGCCCGGCTGGAGGCGGTGCGGCTCATGGCCGAGCGGTTGGCCGGGACCTGGGAGGGAAAATGAAGGAGCTCTTGGGGCTTTTGGCGGTCTGGTCCATCGTGCTTTCGGGGTTGGCCTTGCTGGGGGGCGTGGCCCTCATCCGGAGAGGGAACCGGGTAGCGCACCACCGGGCGATGCTCACCGCCACGGGCCTGGCCGTCCTCTTTTTGGTCTTCTACCTGGCCAAGTGGGGGCTCTACGGCACCACGGCCTACGGGGGCCCCGAAGCCTGGCGGGGGGCGTACTACTTCGTGCTCCTCAGCCACACCCTCCTCGCCGCCATCAACGGGCCCCTGGCCCTCTACGTCATCTGGCGGGCTTTTCGCGAGGAGTTTGCCCTGCACAGGCGCTGGGCGCGGGTCCTGGTCCCCGTCTGGCTCTACGTGGCCCTCACGGGCTGGATTATTTACCTGGTGCTCAAGCGCTACGGCGTGGAAACCGGAGGCCTTACCTTCTAGCCCAGGGCTCCACCACGATCCGGCCCCCCTCCACCCGGGCCCGTTCGGGGCCCCGGGCCTTTTCCCCTTCCGGGGCCTGGGCCAGATGGGGGCCGATGCGCACCTGCTTCGCGGCGAGCTCCAGGGCGAAGATGAAGCGCTCCTCGTCCCCCAAAGCCCCGGCGTGGGCCAGGCCCCTCAGCTTGCCCACCACGATCACGTCCCCCCCCGCCACCACCTCCGCTCCAGGGTTCACGTCCCCCAGGACCACCACGGTGCCCGGGTGCTCCACCCGTTCTCCAGAGCGCAAGGTCTTGGCCACCACCAGGGTGCCCACGGGGAGGCGCCCTCGAGGGGGAGACAGGGTGAGGGGCCGCCCCAGGGCGAGGAGGGCCTCCAGGACCTCCTGGCCCACGGGGCCCGCCACCTCCACCTCCAAGGGTAACCCCTCGGGCAGGTCCAAGGACCGGATGGCCTCGGGGGTTTCGCCGCCGTCCAGGCGAAGGGCCAGGGCCTTGGGGGTGGCGCGAAGCCGCATGGGGCTATTCTACCGGGCTATCCCCCAGTAGGCGGCCATGACCTTCTTCACCGCAGGAAGGGCCACCCGGCTGCCCTCCCCGCCGTTTTCAAAGAAGGCCACCACCACCAGGGGTGGGTAGGGGGCGCCCGGATCGGTGGGGCCGTAGCCCATGTACCAGGCGTGTTCCAGCCCCACCCGTTTGCTCGGGGTTTCGGCGGTGCCGGTCTTGCCCCCGGTGGGCACGGGAAAGCTCCCCAGGACGTGCCGGGCCGTGCCCTCGGTCACGGTTTTGCGAAGGCCCTCCTGCAGGACCTGCCAGTAGCGCCCAGGTACCCTTTGCCCCTCCGGGCGCATCTCGGCCTTGCCCAGGCGCTTCACCAGGTGGAGCTGGGGTCTGAACCCGCCGTTGGCCAGGGTGGCGAGCATCCGGGCGATCTGGGCGGGGCTCGCCAGAACGGGACCTTGCCCGATGGCCACGGAGAGGGTTTCCCCGGGGTACCAGGGCTCCCCGTAAGCCTCCCGCTTCCAGGCACGGGTGGGGAGGAGGCCCACCTTCTCGGCCACCTCCAGGCCCGTGCCCTCTCCGAGACCTAGGAGCCGGGCTCTTTCCGCCAGGCGATCCACGAAGCCCAGGGGGTCCTGGGCCACCGCCTGGTAGTACCAGGTGTTGCAGCTCCAGGCGATGGCCTCCCGAACCGTCATGGGGCCCATGTCCCGGCCGGCCCAGTTGCGCCGGATCTGCCCGCCGAAGACGATATAGGGGCTGCAGCGGAAGGTGGTGGTGGGGGTCACGTACCCCTCCTCCAGGAGGGCGTAGCTCGTGGCCAGCTTGAAGGTGGAGCCGGGGGTGTAGGGCTGGACCGCCCGGTTGAGGAGGGGGAGGTCGGGGTCTTGGAGAAGGGCCCCCACCTCCTTGGGCACCGGGCGCCTGGCGAAGAGGTTCGGGTCAAAGGAGGGGGAGGAGGCCATGGCCAGCACCTCCCCGCTCCTCGGGTCCAGGGCCACGATGGCCCCCTTGACCCTTCGGGCTAAGGGAAGCCCCTGGAGGCGCCTACCGGCGTTGATGTCGTCCAAAGCCTCCTCCAGGGCCCGTTCCGCCGCCTTCTGCAGGTCCAGGTCCAGGGTGAGGACCACGTCCTGGCCGGGTACAGGCTCCTCCAAGACGGTTTCCCGGAGGCGCTCGCCTTTGACGTTCACCTCCACGGCCTTCACGCCCCGCCTTCCCCTCAGATAGGGTTCCAGGGCGGCCTCGAGGCCCGCCTGGCCCACCTCTTCCTCGGGGCTGTAGCCCCGCTTCACCTGCTCCGCGTTGGCCAGGAGGACGTAGCCCAAAACCGGCCCGGAGATGGGATTGGGGTAGTAGCGCTCCACCCGCTCCACCAGCTTCAGGTTCTTCTGGCCGGCGGTGAGCTCGGCCAGGGTGGGCAAGAGGTGCTCCGGGACCCCCGCCTTCAGCACCACGGGGCCTTGGGCCCTGGGCAGATCCTTCAAGCCCAGAAGGGGCAAGAGCCTTTCCTTGAAGAGAACTTCTCCGCCCTCGTAGACCAGGTCCACCACCAGGCGGTCCTGGGCGATGACCCGGCCCTTGCGGTCCAGGATCCGGCCCCTGGGGGCGGGAAGGCCCTCGGTTTTCAGGTAGTTGCCCTGGCTCCTAAGGGCGTACCTCTCGTGCTCCAGGACCTGAAGCTGCCAAGCCCGAAGGCCAAGGAGGCCGAAGGCCACGAGAAAAAACACCATTAGGGCGTAGAGGCGGCCGATCATGGGGATCTACCCAGGCGCAGGGCGAGGAGGTAAAGGGGGAGGGTGAAAAGACCTTCCAAAAGCAGGTCCCCAAGAACCAGGGGCGGCAGGTCCAGGCGGAGCCAGTAGGCCACCAGGCAGTAGCCGAGCCACTTGGCCAGAAAAGCCCAGAAGAAGGCGAAGAGGCGGGGGAGGTAGCCCTCTGGGCTTAGGCGGCGGCCGGCGGCGTAAAAGGCGTAGGTGGCCAGGGTGAGGCCCACCGCGTGGAGCCCCAAGAGCCCGTAGCCCAGAAGGTCTTGAAGAAGGCCCAAGGAGAAGGCTGCGGGCAGGCCCAGGTAAAAAGGCCTTCGGGCGGCGTACCAGAGGGCCAGGACCAGGAAGAGATCGGGGGCCATGGCCCCTTGGGGCCAGAGGGCGGAAAGGAGCCCCGAGAGGAAGAGGGTGAGAAGGGCCAGGAAGGGGATCATAGGGGCCTCAGGACCATGACCTCTTCCAGGAGGGAGAGGTCCACCAAGGGGCGGACCCAGGCCCGAAGTTTTAAGCCTCCCGGGGACCGCTCCACCCGCTCCACCCTGCCCACGGGGATGCCGTCGGGGAAAAGCCCTAAAGGGGCCCCGGTGAGGAGGAGGTCCCCCGGGTTGAGCCTCACGCTGGGGGGAAACTCGGCCACGAGGTGGCCGGGAGGGGCCCCCCGGGCGATGCCCCTCCCCGGGGCCCTCTCGGGGCGCACCCCCACCTGGCTTTCCGGGTCCAGAAGGGTGCGCACCAGGGCCCGCCGCTCCTCCACTTCCACCACCAGGCCCACCAGCCCTTCGGGGGCGGTGACGGGCATGCCCACCCGGAGGCCGTCCCGCTCCCCCAGGCCCAGGACCAGGCGGCGGTAGAGGCCCGAAAGGTCCTCCCCCACCACGGGGGCCACGGCCCAAAGCCCGGGGGCCTGGCTTTGGCGGACCCGGAGGGCGCGCTCCAGCTGGTTCACCTTGAGGGCGAGGCGTTTGTTCTCCGCCTCCAGGAGGGCCACCTTGGCTCTTAGGGCCCGATTTTCCCCGTAGAGGTCCTGGCGGTTGGCCAGGGCGCTCAAGGCCGCCTTCAGGTTCTGCCCCAGGCGGTAGCCCCAGGCGGGCAGGGGGGCGGTGAGGGGAGAGAGGGCCAGGGTGAGCCTGGGGGCCAGGGGCCGGGTAAGGGCGGAAAGGGCGAGGCCCAAAAGGAGGAAAAGGAAGAGGAGGCCTCGGCGGAGGGCGGTTTCCCTCATGGCCGGAACCCCCGTTCCCAAAGGAGGGCGAAGACCCGGGAGACGGGGAGGCCCACCACGGTGTAGAAGTCCCCCTCCACCCGCTCCAGGAGGGCCATGCCCAAGCCCTGGGCCCCGTAGCCCCCCGCCTTGTCCAGGCCCTCGCCGCTATCCACGTACCAGGCGATCTCCTCCTCGGAAAGCGGCCGGAAGAAGACCTTGGCCGTGTGCACTTCCTCCACCATCTCCTTTGGGGTGCGGAGGTAGAAGGCGGTGTGCACCAGGTGGGGCCTGCCCGAGAGGCGCCTGAGGAAGAGGCGGTTTTCCTCCGGGTCCTTGGGCTTGCCCAGAACCTCCCCGTCCAGGTCCACCACCGTGTCCGCGGCCAGGACCCATTCCCCCCTCACGGCCTCCCCTTTGCGCCGGGCCAGGGCCTGGGCCAGGGCCTTAGGGGGAAGGGGGAGGTCTTCTTCCTCTACCCCCGGCACCACCACCCGCACGCGGTAGCCCAAAGCCTCAAGAAGGGCCTTCCTCCGGGGGCTACCGGAGGCCAGAACCAGGACGGGGGAGCCCTCCGAAGGCGGGATCGTGCCCTTTTGGCGGGAATCCTTCTCCCAAGCCGAGGCAGAACGGCCCTGGGAATGGCCCTTTCCAGGGCCCCCGTGCTGGCGTAAGCCAGCGTGGGCTGGTATCAGAGGGGTTTCCCTTCCTCCCATAACCGCAGCACCTCCCGGCGGTACCGCTCCGCCAAAGGGGGGCTTTCCAGGACCAGGAGGTTCTCGTTGTTCACCTGCCAGGCCCTGGCGGTGAAGTTGTAGCTTCCCGTGACCACCCTGGTCCCGTCCAGGACGATGACCTTGTGATGGAGGGTGTAGGGGTTCCCGTCCTGGCGCACGGGGATGCCCGCCTTGAATAGGTCCTCCTCGCGGCTATCCCTCAGGTTGCGGCTTTCCAGGAGGACCCGCACCTGGACGCCCCTTTGGTGGGCCTTTTCCAGGGCCTCTACCAGCTTTCGGTCGGTGAGGACGAAGGCGGCTACCAGGATCTCCTTCCTGGCCTGGGCCACGGCCTGAAGGAGGGCCTCCCGCGCCCTCTCCCCTCCCTTGGGGCTGAAGTAGGCTCTTCCCGAGAGGGGGGGGTCCTCGAGGCGGAAGGCCACGGGAAGGCCCAGGCCTTCCTTCTCCCCTCCGAAGAGGGCCTGGAACTCCCGGGCGTAGCCCTGGGCCAGGGTGGGGGAGGGGAGGAGGAGGCTGTTTTCGTTGTTGCGGGCGAAGGCGTTCCAGGTCATGTTGGTGCTCCCCGTCCACACCGCCTTCCCGTCCGCCACCAGGAACTTGTGGTGCATGAAGCCTTCCCGCTCGTCGTAGCACACGGGAATGCCCGCGATCTCCTCGCACTCTAGGGAGGTGGGGCGCACCCTCTCCCTTAGGGCCGCCTGGGGCACCCGGGGAGGTTCTTGGGTCTGCCCCAGGCTTGCCCCCACCAGGTAGCGGCGGAAGTCCTCCCGGTAGTCGCTTTCCCCGTAGAGCCGCACCTTCACCCCCCGCCGCTTCGCCCGCAGGAGGCCCTGGGCGATCTCCAGGTCGCGGAACTCGTAGAAGGCCCCCTCCAGGCTTTCCTGGGCCCCGTCCATGAGGGCGAGAAGTCGGGCCTTGGCCCTTTCCCCGTCCTCGGGCATGAAGTAGACCTCAGGCCCGCCTCCCTCCAGGGGGGCCTTTTCCGGGGTGGGCCCGGGGCGGAGCTCCTGGAAGAGCCAAAGGAGAAGGAGGACGAGAAGGACGAGGTAGCCGGGAAGCCCGGCGATCTCCTTCTTACGGGGCCTTCTAGTACCCAAGGTTTCCCCCTTCTCCCCTGACCAGGGCCACCCCGCTGGAGGTGCCAAGCCTCTTGGCCCCGGCCTCCAGCATCTTGAGGGCGGTTTCCCGGTCCCTTATGCCCCCCGCCGCCTTCACCTGGGCCCGGCCCCGGGCTACCCGGACGAGGAGCTCCACGTCCGAAAGGCTCGCCCCTCGAGGGCCAAAGCCCGTGGAGGTCTTGAGGAAGTCCGCGCCTCCCCCTATGGCCGCCTCCGCCAGGCGGGCCACCTCTTCGGGGGAGAAGTACCCCGTTTCCAGGATCACCTTGAGCACCGCTTTGGGGACGGCCTCCCGCACCGCCCGCACCTCCTCTTCCACGTAGGCCACCTCCCCCGCCTTGGCCCGGCCCAGGTGGATGACCATGTCCACCTCGTCCGCCCCTCGGGCCAAAGCGAGGGCGGCCTCCAGGGCCTTCGCCTCCTTCTCCTGGTAGCCCAGGGGAAACCCCACCACCGTCACCAGGCGGAAGGGCGCGTGGGGGTAGGCTTGGCGCACCAGGGCCACGAAGGAAGGGGGGATGCAGAGGCCAAAAAACCCGTACTCCAGCGCCTCCTCCGCCGCCTTAAGCACCTCCTCCGGGGTGGCGGTGGGCCGGAGGAGGGTGTGGTCGATGTGGGCGGCCAGGTCCATACCCCGCCATCATACGAAACCCGCGTGCTAGGATGGGAAGAAGCCCCGTTCGGGGCTTTTTTTGAGGTCAAGATGCTTGCCGTAGGAATCGTAGGTCTACCCAACGTGGGCAAGTCCACCCTGTTCAACGCCCTCACCCGGGCGGGGGCCCTCGCCGCCAACTACCCCTTCGCCACCATAGACAAGAACGTGGGGGTGGTGCCCCTGGAGGACGAAAGGCTCTATGCCCTGCAGAAGGCCTTCGCCAAGGGGGAGCGGGTGCCGCCCGTGGTGCCCACCCACGTGGAGTTCGTGGACATCGCCGGGCTCGTCAAAGGGGCCCACAAGGGGGAAGGGCTTGGGAACCAGTTCCTGGCCCACATCCGCGAGGTGGCGGCCATCGCCCACGTCCTCCGCTGCTTCCCCGACCCCGAGGTGGTCCACGTCATGGGCCGGGTGGACCCCCTGGAGGACGCGGAGGTGGTGGAAACCGAGCTCCTCCTCGCCGACCTCGCTACCCTGGAGAAGCGGCTTGAGCGCCTGAGGAAGGAGGCCCGGGCCGACCGGGAAAAGCTTTCCCTCCTAGAGGCGGCCGAGGCCCTTTACGCCCACCTCCAGGAAGGCAGGCCCGCCCGCACCTTTCCCTCCTCGGAGGAGGTGGCCCGCTTCCTCAAGGAGACCCCCCTCCTCACCGCCAAGCCCGTGATCTACGTGGCCAACGTGGCCGAGGAGGACCTGCCCGAGGGGGAGCAAAACCCCCACGTCCAAGCGGTGCGGCGGAAGGCGCAAGAGGAGGGGGCCGAGGTGGTGGTGGTCTCGGCGAGGCTCGAGGCCGAGCTCGCCGAGCTTTCCGAGGAGGAGGCCAAGGAGCTCCTTTCCGCCTACGGGCTTAAGGAAAGCGGCCTCCAGCGCCTCGCCCGGGCGGGCTACCGGGCTTTGGGCCTCCTCACTTTCTTCACCGCCGGGGAAAAGGAGGTGCGGGCCTGGACCGTGCGGCGCGGGACCAAGGCCCCCCAGGCCGCCGGGGAGATCCACTCCGACATGGAGCGGGGCTTCGTCCGGGCCGAGGTCATCCCCTGGGACCGCTTGGTGGAGGCCGGGGGGTGGGCGCGGGCCAAGGAGCGGGGGTGGGTGCGCCTCGAGGGCAAGGACTACGAGGTCCGGGACGGGGACGTCCTCTACATTCTTTTCAACGTTTGACGTCCCTTCCCTTTTGCTCTACAATCGGCCTTGGCCGCTGGGGCGTCGTCTAATGGCAGGACAGCGGACTTTGGATCCGCCGGTCGTGGTTCGAGTCCACGCGCCCCAGCCACCTTTTTCACACAGCTTTCGCAAAGCCCGGATAGACCGCTTCCGTGGCGGCGGACTATCCGGGCCCGCTCCTATTAAGCCGCAACCAGGCCTTACGGGCCTATGTGGAGCTGGTCCTTTCCGAAAGGGGTTCCCCGTTCAGGCGTTTGACCTGGCCCGGGAGGGCCTTTTTTGGCTTAACACCCCTCGCCATATCCTCTTGGACGAGGACCTGGACGTGGACGCCTTCGCCGTGGCCGCCCGCATCCGCCACGTGCGACGGCTCAAGGAGGTCCCCCTCGCCGTCCTCATCTCCCCTCAGGAAAAGCTCCGCACCACCGCCGAGGTGGTGCGGGTGACCCCCATAGAAAAGCCTCTCACCCGGGAGAAGCTCTTTCGGTTTATGGGCCTTTCGGCCTAGAGGGTAAACTTAGGGGCGTGCGGGCGTTGCGCTTTCTCTTCCTCGCCCTTGTGGGGCTTCTCTTTGGGGTCCTTCTGGCCTTGGGCTATCTGGCCTACGCCTACACCCGGGGCCTCCCGGACCTCTCCCAGTTTGAGCGCTTGCGCCTCACCGCCACCTCCACCCTCTACGCCCGGGACGGTACCCCCCTGGCCCAGATCGCCAGCGTGGAGGAGGGTAGGGCCATCCACCGGAGCCTGGTCCGCCTTGCGGAGGTCTCCCCGGCGGCGGTGGCCGCCGTGGTGTTCTCCGAGGACCGCCGCTTCTTCCGGCACTACGGGGTGGACGTTCTTAGGGTTTTGGGGGCGGTCTACGCCATCGCCCGGGGGGACCTGCAGGGGGGAAGCACCATCACCACCCAGGTCATCAAGAACACCCTCCTTAAGGAGCTGGCCCAGGCCCGCTCCTTGGAGCGGAAGTTCAAGGAGTGGGCCCTGGCTTTAGAGCTGGAGAGGCGCTACACCAAGGAGGAGATCCTGGAGATGTACTTAAACGTTGTGCCCTGGGGGGGGAACGCCGTGGGCATCAAGGGGGCGGCGGAGGCCTATTTCGGCAAGGACCCTGCCGCCCTCACCCTCTCCGAGGGGCTTTACCTGGCCTCCCTCATCCCCGCGCCCAACGCCCGCTACCAGGACCTGAAGGGGGTGCGGGAAAGGATGCGCCTTCTCCTCCAAAAGATGGTGGAGGAGGGGTGGGTGAGCGAGGAGGTGGCGGAGGCCGCCTGGAAAGAGCCCCTCGTCCCAAAGGGCTGGGAGGCGCGCTACGATGCCCAGGGCAACCTCCTGGAGGCCCGCCTGGTGGACCCCGAAGCCCGCCTTCTCAGGCAGCTGGACTACCGCATGGCCCCCCACTTCGTCCTGGAGGTGCGGCGCTTCCTCGAGGCCCGCTTTGGCAAGGAGAAGGTCTACGGGGAGGGGGGGCTTAAGGTCTACACCACCCTGGACCCCGCCATGCAGCGGGCGGCGGAGGAGGTGGCCCGTAGGGCCCGCCTGCCTGAGGGGGCGGAGCTCGCCCTGGTGGCCTTGGACCCCGCGACGGGAGAGGTCTTGGCCCTGGTGGGGGGGGTGCGGCGGGAAGGGGACGAGTACAACCGGGCCACCCGGGCCTTAAGGAACCCGGGGAGCGCGGTCAAGCCCTTCGTTTACGCCACCGCCTTTGAGGCGGGCTGGACCCAGGCCACCTTGGTGCCGGACAGGCCCTTGGAGTTCCCCGACCCCAGCCAGCCTGGGGGGCTTTGGCGGCCCAAGAACTTTTCCGGCACCTTTCTCAACCGGGAGATCACCGTGCGCTACGCCCTGGACCTCTCCTTGAACCTGCCCGCCATCTACACCGCCCAGGCCATCGGCGTGGAGCGGGTGGCGGAGAAGCTCTCCCGGGCCGGGTTCGCCGTGAAGTACCCCACCTTGGCCATCGCCATCGGGGGGGCTTCCATTACCCCGGTGGACCTGGCCGCCGCCTACGCCGCCTTCGCCAACGGGGGTTACCGGGTGGCGCCCCTCTACGTGCAAAGGGTGGAGGACGGCGAGGGGAGGGTGCTCTACCAGGCCGCCCCCGAAAGGCGCCGCCTCTTTGACCCCCTGGCGGCCTACCAGGGCTGGGACCTCCTCAAGGGGTACGTGTACGACCTGGGGGAAAAGGGCCTGGCCAAGGGAGCGCGGGTTCCGGGGCGGGTGGTGGGGGGGAAGACCGGGACCACCAACGAGGCCCGGGACCTCTGGTTCGCCGGCCTCACCCAAGGGCTTTCCGTGGTGGTCTGGGTGGGGCGGGACGACAACCAGCCCTTGCGCATGGGCGGGCGGGAGCCCTCCAGCTCGGTGGTGAACCCCCCCATCTTCCGGGACTTCGTGGCCGAGGCGCTGAGGGGCCGCCCAGGCGGGGACTTCCCCATGCCCTCGGGCCTAGTGCGGGCGCGGGTGGACCTCCTTTCGGGGTACGCCTCCCAAGGCGGGGTGCAGATGGTCTTCCCCCGGGGCAAGGAGCCTCCGCCGCCCCCTCCACCGGAGGCCCCCCCGCCCCAGGAACCCCCCCCGGAGGGGACCCCATGAGCCTCCTCGCCCAGGTCCGCGTGGTCCTGGTGGAGCCCCAAGAGCCCATGAACGTGGGGGCCGTGGCCCGGGCCATGCGCAACTTCGGCCTTTCTCGGCTTTACGTGGTGAACCCCGGGCCCCGGGTGGGCCCGCCTTGGGCGCAGGAGGCCTACTGGCTGGCGGTGCACGCGGAGGAGATCCTGGACCAGGCGGTGGTGGCCCCTGGGCTCCTCGAGGCCCTTCGGGGGGTGCAGCGGGTGGTGGCCACCACGGGGAGGCCGAGGGAGCTCTACCCCGCTCCCGTGGTGCCCGCCTGGGAGGTGCCCCGGCACGTGCTTTCCGCGGAGGGGGAGGTGGCCTTGGTCTTCGGCCGGGAGACCTTCGGCCTCACCAACGAGGAGCTGGACCTGGCCCACCTCATCGGCACCATCCCCACGGCGCCCGAGCAGCCCTCCCTGAACCTGGCCCAGGCGGTGGTGGTCTTCGCCTACGAGCTTTTCAAGGCGGCCTCCCAGGGGGAAGGGGGGCCTAAGGAGGAGCTGGCGGAGGTCTCGGCCCTCGAGGCCCTCTTCCAGGACCTGGGGCGCTACATTTTGGAGATCGGCTTCACCGATGCCAACCGCTTCCCCTACGCCATGCGCCGCCTGAGGCGCATCCTCCACAAGGCGAGGCTTTCCCCCGGGGAGGTCCAGCTCTTGAGGGGGCTTCTCCACCAAAGCCGCTACCGGATGAGGAACCGAGATGGTTAGCGAGAACCTCCTGCGCCTGGTCCGCCTGGCCCAAAGGCTCCTCCCGCCCTTGATCGCCGCCGTGGTGGTGGCCTTTGAGCTGGCCCTTCTGCCCTACCGGCACCAGGACATGACCCTATGGCTCCGCCTGGGCTTTTACGGCCTGGTGGGGCCTTTGGTGACCTACGCCGTTTTGGAGTGGATCGCCCAGGAGGTCCTGGAAAAGGTCCGGGCCGAGCGGGCCCTGGAGGAGGCCAACCGCCGTTTGCAGGCGGCGGGGAGGATCTTCCGGGAGGCCCTAAAGAGCCAGAACCTGGAGGAGGCCACAGGCCGCCTGGCCCAAGCCCTCCAGGAAACCCTGGGCTACGGGGTGGCCCTGGAGGTGGAGGGGGTGCGGGCGGGGGAGGAGTGCGGGGGGCTCAGGGTGGAGCTCCCCGGCCTAAGGGGCTTTCTGGAAGCCTGCTCTGAGGCCCCTGACCGGGTCTTTTTGGAGGTGCTGGCCCACGAGGTGGCGGGGGCCTTGCAGTCCGTGGTGGCCCGGAGCCGGGACTTCCTTACCCTCTACGAGGTGGACCAGGCCCTGAAGGCCGAGGCCAACCTGGACCGGCTCTTAGAAGGTCTTCTGGAGCGCATCCGCGCCTGGGCCGAGGCCCAGGGGGGAGGGGTGCTCCTCCTGGACGAGGAGGGCTTCCTGGTGCCCCGGGTGGTGCGGGACCTGGATCTCCCGGGCCACCCCTTTCTCCCGGAAGGCCCCTGGCGAGGAGCCTTGGAAGGCCCCATCTTCGTGGCCCGGGACACCTTGGCCCTGCCCCTCAGGGCCCGGGAGACCGTGGGGGTGCTGGTCTTGAGAGGCCAGGGGCTTTCCCGCCGCATCCCCTTCCTCTCCTTTTTGGCCTCCCAGGTGGCCCTGGCGGTGCGGAACGCCCAGGCCTACCTCAGGGCGGAAGAGCTCGCCATCAACGAGGAGAGGACCCGTATCGCCCGGGAGATCCACGATGGGCTGGCCCAGAGCCTGGCCTTCATGGCCCTGAAGCTGGACCTGGCGGAAAGGCTCTTGGCCAAGGACCAGGAAGCGGCCCTTAAAGCCCTCCGGGAGGTCAAGGACACCCTGAGGGCCCAGATCCGCGAGGTCCGGCGGAGCATCTTCGCCCTAAGGCCCATTGACCTGGAGCGTTACGGCTTTCTGGAGTCCGTGCGGCGCTACGCCCAGGCCTTCGCCGAGCAGGCGGGCTTCCGGGTGCTCCTCTCCTTGCCCGAGCGGGTGGGGCTTTCCCAGGCCAGCGAGCTGGTCCTCTTCCGGGTGCTCCAGGAGGCCCTCACCAACGCCGCCAAGCACGGCAAGCCCACCCGGGTGGAGGTGGTCCTGGAGCCCTTGGGAGAGCGGGGGGCAAGGCTTACCGTGAGGGACAACGGCAAGGGCTTCCAAAGCCCCGAGGCGGCGGGCCTAGGGGGGTTTGGCCTTACCCAGATGCGCGAGAGGGTGGAGGCGAGGGGAGGGCGTTTCCTGGTGCGCTCCGAGCCCGGAAAGGGTACGGAAGTGGTGGCGGAGGTGCCCTACTGAGGCCACCCCGTGCCGGCGTGGGGGAACCGGGTTGGGGCCCTTTATGATGGGAGCATGGACCGGCCCGTCCGCGTGCTCTTCGTGTGCCTGGGAAACATCTGCCGTAGCCCCCTGGCCGAGGGAGCCTTCCGCAAGCTCCTGAAGGAGCGGGGCCTCGAGGCCCACTTTGAGGTGGACTCGGCGGGCACCGGGGCCTGGCACGCCGGGGAGCCCATGGACCCCAGGGCCCGGCGGGTCTTGGAGGAGGAGGGGGCTTACTTCCCCCACGTGGCCCGGGCCATGACCCCGGAGGACGCCCGCTACTACGACCACATCCTGGTCATGGACCGGGAGAACCTGCGGGAGGTGGAAAGGCGCTTTCCCGAGGCCCGGGGCAAGGCCCGCCTCCTCCTGGAGGAGTTGGGTGGGGGGGAGGTGCCGGACCCCTACTACGGGGACCTCCAGGACTGCCGGGAGGTTTACTGGACGGTGGAGGCCGCGGCCAGGGCCTTTTTGGAAAGGCATGGACCCCCTGTCCCTGTTGAGGAAGGCGGGGCTTGAGGCGGAAGGCCCTCCTGTCCCCCTCCACGGGGGGGATATGGCCCGGGTCTACCGGGTGGGGGCCTACGTGGTGAAGACGGCGGAAGACCCTCCTCGAGGCCTGTTTCCTGCGGAGGCCGAGGGGCTTTCCGCCTTGAGGGCCTGGGGCGCGCCGGTCCCTAGGGTCTACTGGTGGGGGGAGGAGGGCCTGGTGCTGGAGTACCTCCCCCCAGGCCCTGAGGACTGGGAGGGGTTGGGGCGGGGGCTTGCGGCCCTGCACCGGGGGCGGGGGGAGGCCTACTGGGCGGGGGCCGGGTTCTTGGGCACCTTTCCCTTGCCCGGGAGGCAAGGGGGGGATTGGACGGAGTTTTTCTTCCTGCGGTGCGTGGAGCCTTTCCTAAGGGCCACCTGGAAACGGCTGGGCGGGCTGGGCCCCAAGGTGGAGGCCCTTTTCCACAGGCCTTTGCCCACGGAGGGGCCTTCTCCCCTGCACGGTGACCTCTGGCACGGGAACGTGCACTTTTCCCAAAGGGGTCCGGTCCTGCTGGACCCTTCCTTCTTCGTGGGGGAGCGGGGGGTGGACCTGGCCATGATGCGGCTCTTCGGCGGTTTTCCCGAGACCTTCTGGCGGGCGTACCGGGAGGCCTACCCCGTTCCCGAGGAGGTGGAAAGGGCCCTTCCCCGCTACCAGGTCTACTACCTCTTGGCCCACGTCCACTTCTTCGGGGAAGGCTACCTGGGGGCTTTATGGAAGGCGATTTCCGCCTCTTAGGGCCCATCGACCTCCTCCAACTCTTGGCCCAGGGGGGAAAGACCGGGGTCTTCCGGGTGGAGGGGGGGGAGGTTTACCTGGAGGGCGGTAGGCCCGTGCACGCCGCCTACCGAGGGAAGGAGGGGAAGGAGGCCCTTCTCGCCCTTCTCGCCCTTAAGGAGGGGGATTTTCGCTTTCTTCCCGGGGAGCGGGCGCCCCGCACTTCCTTAAGCGGGCCCTTGGAGGGGTACCTCTTGGAGGCCCTTCGCCTGTTGGACGAGGGGGTGGAGGTGGGCCCTTTTGACCTGGTGCGGCCAAGCCCGAAGGCCAAAGAGGCCGAGGCCACCCTGGAGCCCGCCGAGCTCGCCCTCCTCCTGGCCCTGGAAGGGGGTAAAAGCCCCCTGGACCTCCTTCCCGCCACGGGCTTTCCCCTGGGGGAGGTGCTCAAGCGCCTGGGGCGGCTGGCCCGGCTCCGCCTGGTGGAGGTGGCCCCCAGGGTGCCCCACGCCGCCAGGCTCCGGGTGGCCCTGGGGAAGCGGGGGGCCCAGGTGGACGGGCTTCTCCTCGCCGCCTGGCGGGTCCACTACGGGGAGTTTGCCCGGGTGCGGGTGCGGGGAGCCCGGGAGGCCTCCTTGGCGGTGGAGGGGGCAGAGGGGCTTGGGGCGGAGCTACGGCTTGCCCCCGAGCTGCTCCTCTTTCACGGCTTCAGGGTAGGGGAGGAGGTTTGGGTCTGGCCCGAGGTGTAGGCCTATACTGAAAGCCATGCCCGAAGCCCTGGTGGCCTTGGAGTCCGCGGTCCTCACCCACGGCCTGCCCTACCCCTTGAACCTGGAAACCCTCGAGGCCCTGGAAGAGGCGGTGCGCGAGGAGGGGGCCACCCCCAAGACCATCGCCCTGGTGGGGGGAGAGGTGCGCCTAGGCCTAACCCCCGAGGAAAAGGCCCGCCTGGCCCAAGGAGGAGCCGACAAGGCCAGCCTCTGGAACCTGGCCGCCCTCCTGGCTCAAGGGAAGAGCGCCGGCACCACCGTGGCCGCCACGGCCCACCTGGCCCACCTCCACGGCATAGAGGTCTTCGCCACCGGGGGGATCGGCGGGGTGCACCCCGAGCCCTACGACGAGAGCGCCGACCTCGTGGCCCTCTCCCGCACCCCCATCCTGGTGGTCTCGGCGGGGCCAAAGGCCATCCTGGACCTCGCGGCCACCCTGGAGCGGCTGGAGACCCTGGGGGTGAGCGTGGTGGGCTACCGCACCGACCGCCTCCCCGCCTTTTATGCCCCCTCTTCCCCGTACCCCCTGCCCGCCCGGGTGGAGACGCCCCTGGAGGCCGCCCTCCTTTTCCGCAAGGCGAAGGAGCTCGGCCTTGGGGGTGTGCTCCTGGTGAACCCGGTCTCCCAGGGCCTCCCCTACGAGGAGGTGGCCCGGATGGTGGCGGAGGCCAACCGCCAGGCCGCGCGCGAGGGCGTCTTTGGCAAGGCCCTCACCCCCTACCTCCTCCGCCGCCTCGGCGAGCTTTCCCAGGGGGAGACCGACCGGGTGAACCGGAGGCTCCTCCTGGAAAATGCCCGCCTGGCGGCCCGCGTGGCCCTGGCCCTTTCGGGGTTAGAATAGTCTTGTGTGCGAGCTGGGGGAGAGGCTTAGACGGGCGCGGGAGGAGCGGGGCCTAAGCCTAAAGGAGGCGGCCTCCCGCTTGGCCTTGAAGGTGGCGGTCCTCGAGGCCCTGGAGGCGTGCCGCTTTGAGCGGCTTCCCGAGCCCGCCCTGGCCCGGGGGTACCTCCGGCGCTACGCTCTCCTTTTGGGCCTGGACCCCGAGCCCCTCCTTTCCCTGTACCCCGCCGCCCCCGTTTCTCCTCTCCCTCCTCCCCGCCCCAAGGGACGGCGCCTTCCCTGGGGCCTTTTCCTGGCCCTCTTCCTCCTCTTGGGCCTGGGTTACGGGGCCTACCTCCTTCTTCGGCCAAGCCCCGCCCGGGTGGTGGAGCTTCCTCCCGAGCCCGCGCCCAAGGCGCCGGAGCGCTACCCCTTGAGGGTGGCTTCCGAGCCCCCTGGGGCCCGGGTTTACCTGGACGGCTTTTACCTGGGCCAGACCCCCCTGGAGGCCCCGCCCCTGGAGGGGGGAAGGCGGGTCCTCCGCCTGGAGCTTCCCGGATACCGGCCCGTGGAGGAGGAGATCTCCCTGGACCGGCCCCTCGCCCTCCGCTACCGCCTTCAGGCCCTGCCCGAGAACCCTGGGCCGCCTCCCCAGGAGGCCCCGGCCTCCTCGGGGAAGCTCGTCCTTAAGGTGGAGGGCCGGAGCTGGCTTCGGGTCACCCGGGGAGGGAAGCGGCTTTACGAGGGCATCCCCGAGGTGGGGGCGGAGCTTGCCTTTGACCTGCCCGTGGAGGTGCGCTCCGGCAACCCAGGGGCGGTGCGGGTCATCCTGGAGGGGAAGGACCTGGGGCCTTTGGGGGAGCCTGGCAAGCCCCTCACCCGGAGCTTTCCCTGAGGGGCCCGCTGGAAAAGGCCTCCCTTCTTGGCTATACTCTTCCTTTGTTGGGCCCTTAGGCCCCGGGAGACGTATGGCGAAGATCGGCTTTGTGAGCCTGGGGTGCCCCAAGGCCTTGGTGGACTCGGAGCAGATCCTTTCCCGGCTCAAGGCCTTAGGCTACGAGACGAGCCCCACCTACGGGGAAGCGGAGCTCGTCATCGTGAACACCTGTGGCTTCATCACCCCCGCGGTGGAGGAGAGCCTCGAGGCCATCGGGGAAGCCCTCCGGGAAAACGGCAAGGTGGTGGTCACGGGGTGCCTGGGGGCGAGGCCCGAGGCCATCCAGGAGCGCTACCCCCAGGTCTTGGCCGTCACGGGCCCGGGAGAGGTGGAGCGGGTTCTGGAAGCGGTGCAGGAGGTGCTCCCCGCCCCGCGGGACCCCTTTTTGGACCTCGTCCCCCCCCAGGTGAAGCTCACCCCCCGCCACTACGCCTACCTGAAGCTCTCCGAGGGGTGCGACCACCGCTGCAGCTTCTGCATCATTCCCAAGCTCCGGGGAAGGCTCCGCTCCCGGGACGCCGGGGAGGTCTTGGCCGAGGCGGCGAGGCTCGTGGCCACGGGCACCAAGGAGCTCCTCCTCATCGCCCAGGACCTCTCGGCCTACGGGGTGGACCTCGGGCACCAGGCGAGCGTCTGGGGGGAGCACCTGGTGCGGGCGGAGCTTAAGGACCTCCTCGCCCACATGGCCGAGCTCGGGGCCTGGATCCGCCTCCACTACGTCTACCCCTACCCCCACGTGAAGGACCTTCTGCCCCTCATGGCCGAGGGCAAGGTCCTGCCCTACCTGGACGTTCCCCTGCAGCACGCCTCGGAGCGGATCCTCCGCCTCATGCGCCGCCCCGGGGGGTACCACAGCCACCTCAAGACCCTCAAGGCCTGGCGGGAGGCGGTGCCGGAGCTCGCCCTCCGCTCCACCTTCATCGTGGGCTTTCCCGGGGAAAGGGAGGAGGACTTCCAGATGCTTCTGGACTTCCTGGAGGAGGCCGAGCTGGACCGGGTGGGGGTCTTCGCCTACTCCCCGGTGGAGGGGGCGGAGGCCAACCGCCTCCCGGACCCCGTGCCCGAGGAGGTGAAGGAGGAGCGCCGGGCGAGGCTTTTGGAGCACCAAGCCCGGATCAGCCTCAGGAAGAACCAACGCTTCGTGGGCAAGACCCTCGAGGTCCTGGTGGACGAGCTCCCCGAGCCCGGCCTCGCCGTGGGCCGCACCTACCGCGACTCTCCCGGGATCGACGGCGTGGTCTACGTGGAGACCGATGGCACCGTGCGGGTGGGGGAGAGGATCCCCGTGCGCATCACCCGGGCGGAAGCCTACGACCTCTTTGGGGTCCAGGCGTAGGATAGGGGCGGTATGTACATCGTCATCGCCGGGGGCGGGGAGGTGGGCGGGGAGCTCGCCCGCACCCTGGAGAAGACCCACGAGGTGGTGGTCATTGACCGCAACCCCCAGGCCAAGGAGCGCTTCGCCCCGCTGGACGTCAAGGTGGTGGTGGGGGGGGCCACGGACCCCGACACCCTGAGGGAAGCCGGGGTGGACCGGGCGGACCTCTTCATCGCCAGCACCGACTCCGACGAGGTGAACCTCCTGGCAAGCCTCCTCGCCAAGGGGCTTGGGGCCGCCCAGGTCCTCTGCTTCGTGGGCAAGGGGGGATACGTGGAGGTCCTCACCGACCCCCGCACCGCCGAGATCCTGGGCACCCGCATTGACCGGGTCCTCTGGCCCCAGCGGGCCATGGCCCGGGAGATCGTGGAGGTGATCCTGGTGCCCGAGGCGGTGGACGTGGAGCAGCTGGCGGAGGGGCGGCTTCGCTACGCGGAGTACCGGGTGAAGGAGGGGAGCCCCTACGCCCACCGCCCCCTCTCCGAGCTCTCGTGGCCCGAGGGGGTCTTGGTGGTGGGGGTGGTGCGGGATGGGGGCTTCCTGAGCTTCGCCCACCCCGACTTCCCCGGGCTCGTTCTGCACCCGGGGGACAAGCTCCTCTTCGCCACCACGGCCAAGGCCTTTCCCGAGCTGGAGGCCCACTTCGCCGAAGGGCGGGGGGTGCGGCGGGTGATGGTGCTGGGCGGAGGAAACGTGGGCTTTTTGGTGGCCCAGGAGCTCCTGCGCCGCCGGGTGGAGGTGGTGGTGGTGGAGCCCAGCCTGGAGCGGTGCCAGTGGCTCGCCCAGGAGCTCCCCGAGGCCCTGGTCATTCGCGGGGACGGGACGGACCTGGAGCTCCTCGAGGCCGAGGGGATGGCGGAGGCCGACGCCGTGGTGGCCGTGACCGACAACGACGAGAAGAACCTCCTGGCCTCCCTCCTCGCCAAGCAACTCGGGGTGGGCAAGGTCATCACCCGCGTGTCCCGCTCCGGGACCCGCCGGCTGTTTGAGCGGGTGGGGGTGGATCTGCCCCTAACCCCGCGCCAGGCGGCGGTGCGGGCGGTGTTGGACTTCCTGGGTCCGGAGAACGTGGAACACGTTTCCACCATGGACGAGAACATCGAGCTTCTGGAGGTGGAGCTTCCCGAAAGCTTCGCTCCCAAGCCGTTGGCGGGCCTCGCGGGGCCCCAGGTGGCCCCCATCGCCTTGGAGCGGGACCACCGGGTGATGCTCTACCGGGAGGGCCTCGAGGCCCTCCCCGGGGACCGGCTTTTCCTGGTGGCGGCCCGGGAGGTGGCGGATGCGGCGGTGGCCCGGATCCTCGGCTAAAGGAGGGTTCCGCTCCAGCCTCTACCTCCTGGGCCTCGCCTATCAGGGCCTTGGGGGGCTCCTCCTGGGGTTCGCCCTCCTGGCCCTTCTCTGGCGCGAGGACGCCCGGGGTTTCGCCCTGGCGGCCCTTTTGGGGTTTGGGCTTGGGCGCCTCCTCCAGGCCCTGGGGCACCCCGAGGCCCAGCCCAGGCGGGCCGAGGTCTTCGCCAGCGTGGCCCTCCTTTGGCTGGCGGTTCCCCTTTTGGGGGCGGTGCCCTACTGGGTTTCCGGAGGGCTTGGCTACCTGGACGCCCTCTTTGAGGCGGTCTCCGGGTTCACCACCACCGGGGCCACGGTGCTCAGCGATTTCGGCCGCTTCGGCCAAAGCCTCTTCCTCTGGCGCGGCTTCACCCAGTGGATGGGCGGCATCGGCATCGTCCTCCTCTTCCTGGTGGTCTTCCCCCAGCTCCAGGTGGCGGGCCGCCAGGCTTTCTTCGCCGAGGCCACCGGGGTGGAGAAGGAGAAGCTCACCCCAAGGCTTCGCCACACCGCCCAGGCGGTGCTTAGGGTCTACCTCCTCCTCACCGCCTTGGCCTTTTTGGCCTACTTCGGGGCGGGGGTCCCCGCCTTTGAGGCCTTGGCCAACGCCCTGGCCACCACCCCCGCCGGCGGGTTTAGCCCCAATCCGCAGAGTTTCGCCTCCTACTCCCCGTGGGCCCAGTGGGCGGGGACCCTCTTCATGTTTTTGGCGGGGGTGAACTTCCTCCTGCAGTACCGCCTCTTCTTCCGCCGCGAGGTGAGGCCCCTCTTCCGGGATGCCGAGTTCCGGGCCTATGCGGCCCTGGTGCTTCTTGCGGGGGTCCTTCTCGCCTTCTACCTTTACACCCATCACCTCTACGGCCTCGAGGAAAGCCTCCGCCACGCCTTCTTCCAGGTGGTCTCCATTCTCACCACCACGGGCTTCGCCAGCGTGGACTTCGCGGGGTGGGTGGTCCCCGCCCAGGCGGTTTTGGTCCTCCTCATGTTCGTGGGGGGAAGCGCGGGCTCGGGCGCGGGCGGGATCAAGGTGGTGCGCTGGCTCTTGCTCTTCGGCTTCCTCAGGCGGGAGATCACCCGCACCCTTCACCCCCAGGCGGTGCTTCCCCTGCGCCTGGGGCCGAGGGTGGTTTCCGAGGAAGCCCTGCGCCAGGTTTCCGTGTTCGTCTTCCTCTACACCCTGCTTTTCGCCGCGGGGACCATGATTCTGGCCCTTCTGGAAAAGGACTTCGTGGTGGCCTTCACCGCCAGCGCCCAGGCCATCGGCAACATCGGCCCGGGCCTGGGCCCCGTGGGGCCCATGGGCTCTTACGCCGGCCTCCACCCCCTGGCCAAGGGGGTACTCATCCTCCTGATGTGGGCGGGGCGGATAGAGATCCTGCCCGTGGCCCTCCTGCTAAGCCCCGAGCTTTGGCGGCGCCTTAGGTGAGGGCTGGGACCCTTCGCTCAAGCCCAAGCCGGTATAATCCTCCCTCGTGAGGACCCTAGGGCACATCACCGCCATGCCCGAGCTCCCCGAGCCCCTCCAGGGCCTGAGGGAGCTCGCCTACAACCTTTGGTGGAGCTGGAACAAGGAGGCGGCGGAGCTTTTCCAGGAGGTGGACCCGGCGCTTTGGAAGCGCTTCCGGGGCAACCCCGTGAAGCTCCTCCTGGAGGTGGACCCGGCCCGTCTGGAGGGGCTTCTCGGCACCGGCTACCCGGCCCGGGTCCAGGGGGTGTTGCAGGCCCTAAGGGCCTATCTGGAGGAGCGGAAGCAGAAGAAGGGCCCCCTTACCGCCTATTTTTCCGCCGAGTACGGTTTTCACAGCTCCCTGCCCATCTACGCCGGGGGGCTTGGGGTGCTGGCCGGGGACCACGTGAAGGCGGCGAGCGACCTCGGCCTCAACCTGGTGGGGGTGGGGATCTTTTACCACGAGGGCTACTTCCACCAGCGGCTTTCCAAGGAGGGCGCCCAGGTGGAGGTCTACGAGCCTCTTCACCCCGAGGAGCTCCCCCTTCTGCCGGTACAGGACCGGGAAGGAAAGCCCCTCAGGGTGGGGGTGGAGTTCCCCGGGCGCACGGTGTGGCTTGGGGCCTACCGGGTGCAGGTGGGGGCGGTGCCGGTCTACCTCCTCACCGCCGACCTCCCGGAAAACGCCCCCGAGGACCGGGCCATCACCGCCAGGCTCTACGCCCCGGGGCTGGAGATGCGCCTCAAGCAGGAGATGATCCTCGGCATCGGGGGGATGCGGCTGCTTAGGGCTTTGGGCCTCGCCCCCGAGGTCTTCCACATGAACGAGGGGCACTCGGCCTTTTTGGGCTTAGAGCGCCTTCGGGAGCTGGTGGCGGAAGGCCACCCCTTCCCCCTGGCCCTGGAGCTGGTCCGGGCCGGGGCCCTCTTCACCACCCACACCCCGGTGCCCGCCGGGCACGACGCCTTTCCCCTGGAGCTTCTGGACCAGTACCTGGGCCATTTTTGGGAAAAACTGGGGACGGACCGGGAGGGGGTTTTGGCCTTGGGCCTCGAGGAAAAGCCCTGGGGCAGGGTCTTCTCCATGTCCAACCTGGCCCTCAAGACCAGCGCCCAGGCCAACGGGGTGAGCCGCCTCCACGGGGAGGTCTCCCGCCGGATGTTCCACCACCTCTGGCCGGACCTCCTCCCGGAGGAGGTGCCCATCGGCCACGTCACCAACGGGGTTCACACCTGGACCTTCCTCCACCCGAGGCTTCGCCGCCACTACGCCGAGGTCTTCGGCCCCGAGTGGCAGAAGCGCCCCGAGGATCCCGCCACCTGGAAGGTGGAGGGCCTGGGGGAGGAGTTCTGGCGCATCCACAAGGAGCTTCGCGCCGAGCTCATCCGCGAGGTGCGGCAACGGGTCTACGAAGAGCGCCGCCGCAACGGGGAAAGCCCAGGCCGCCTACGGGAGGCCGAGCGCCTTTTGGACCCCGAGGCCCTCACCATCGGCTTCGCCCGCCGCTTCGCCACCTACAAGCGGGCTGTCCTCCTCTTCAAGGACCCCGAGCGCCTGGCCAAGATCCTCCGGGGGCCCTACCCCGTGCAGTTCGTCTTCGCCGGGAAGGCCCACCCCAAGGACGAGCCCGGCAAGGCCTACCTGCAGGAGCTTATCGGCCGCATCCGGGAGCTCGGCCTCGAGGACCGCATGGTGGTGGTGGAGGACTACGACATGTACCTGGCCCGCCTCCTGGTCCAAGGCTCCGACGTCTGGCTCAACACCCCCCGCCGCCCCATGGAGGCCAGCGGCACCAGCGGCATGAAGGCGGCCCTCAACGGGGCCCTCAACCTGAGCGTCTTAGACGGCTGGTGGGCGGAGGCCTTCAACGGCAAAAACGGGTTCGCCATCGGGGACGACAGGGTCTACGAGAGCGAGGAGGCCCAGGACATGGCCGACGCCCAAGCCCTCTACGATGTCCTGGAGTCCCAGGTCCTCCCCCTCTTCTACGCCAAGGGGCCCGAGGGCTACTCCGCAAGCTGGCTGGCCATGATCCACGAGAGCCTGCGCACCGTGGGGCCCTACTTCAGCGCCGCCCGCATGGTGGGGGAGTACCTGGCCCTTTACCAAAGGGGGGCGGAGATGGCCCGGCGCGCCCTGGGGGCGGCCGAGACCCTGGAAGCTCTCCACCAGGCCCTACCCGCCTTCTTCGCCTTGGGCCTTCGGGTGGAGGCCCCGGGCCACCTCACCTTAAACGGGGAGCCCCTCCGGGTGCGGGCCTGGGTAGAGGGGGAGGTGCCCGAGGCCCTGAGGCCCTTCCTGGAGGTCCAGCTGGTGGTCAAGCGGAGCACGGGGGAGCTGGAGGTGGTCCCCCTGGCTCCTTCCCACGGGGGGTACGAGGGGAGCTTCCGCCCTCCCCGCCCGGGAAGCTACACCTACGGGATGCGCCTGGCCCTCAAGCACCCGGTCACGGGACGGGTCACCTGGGTGCGCTGGGCCTAAGCGTGTATAATCACCCCCGTTAGGAGGTGGGCATGAAAAGGTTTGCGCTTTGGCTGGGAGTGCTGGCCCTGGGCTTGGCCTTGGCCCAGGTGCGGAGCCTTGAAGAGATCAAGCGTTCCGGGGAGATCCGCATTGGCACGGAAGGGGCCTTCCCTCCCTTCAACTACTTTGACGCGAAGAACCAGCTCACGGGCTTTGAGGTGGACCTGGGCAACGCCCTCGCCAAGAAGCTGGGCCTGAAACCCGTCTGGATCGCCCAGTCCTTTGACAGCCTCCTCATCCAGCTCAACCAGGGGCGCTTTGACTTCGTCATCGCCTCCCACGGCATCACCGAGGAGCGGGCCAAGGCGGTGGACTTCACCAACCCCCACTACTGCACGGGGGGCATCATTGTGAGCAAGAAGGGCGGGCCCAGGACCGCCAAGGACCTCCAGGGCAAGGTGGTGGGGGTGCAGATCGGCACCACCTACATGGAGGCGGCCCAGAAGATTCCCGGGGTCAAGGAGGTGCGGACCTACCAGAAGGACCCCGACGCCCTCCAGGACCTCCTCGCGGGCCGTCTGGACGCCTGGATCACCGACCGCTTCGTGGCCAAGGAGGCCATCAAGGAGAGGAAGCTGGAGAACACCCTCCAGCTCGGGGAGCTTCTCTTCCAGGAAAGGGTGGCCATGGCGGTGGCCAAGGGGAACAAGGGGGTGCTGGACGCCCTAAATAGGGCCCTGGCCGACCTGATGAAGGACGGCACCTACGCCCAGATTTCCAAGAAGTGGTTCGGCGAGGACGTGCGCTGCCGGTAGCCCTTTCCTAGGCCCTGGGGCGCGGAGGCCCCGGGGCCTATCCTTGAGGTAAGATGCGTTTCTTTTCCCGCGTCCTTCTCTTCCTCGCCCTTCTCGTCCTGGGATACGTGGCCTTTTTCGCCCTTTTGGGCCTGGCCCTGGAGCGGTACTTTCTCCTGGCGGGCTTCGGTCCCGAGCGGGCGGCCTCGGCGGGGCAGGCCATGGCCCAGGGGGCGGAGATCACCCTCAAGCTCACCCTCCTCTCCGGGGGGGCGGGGCTCATTATCGGCGTTTTCGCCGGGATGGCCCGGCTCTCCGGCCGGGCCTGGGTGCGGCTTCCCGCCACCTTTTACATCTGGGTGACCCGGGGAACCCCCCTCCTCGTCCAGATCCTCTTCGCCTACACCGCCCTGCCCCTCCTCCTAAAGCCCCTCTGGCCGGGGGCGCAGCAGGCCCTCACCCCCTACTGGGCGGCCTTCCTCGCCCTGGCCTTCAACGTGGGGGCCTACAACGCCGAGGTGGTGCGGGCCGGGATCCAGGCCATCCCCAAGGGGCAGTGGGAGGCGGCCTGGTCCCTGGGGCTCTCCCCGGGGGACGTCATGCGCTTCGTGGTCCTGCCCCAGGCCCTGAGGATCGTGGTGCCCCCCCTGGTCAACAACGTGGTGGCCCTCCTCAAGGACTCCTCCTTGGCCAGCGTCATCACCCTCACGGAGCTCGCCCTCTCGGGCCAGCGCATCATCTCGGCCACCTTCCGGCCCGTGGAGGTCTATTTGGCGGTGGCCGCCATTTACCTCCTCCTCACCACGGTGCTCACCCTCTTCACCAACCGCCTCGAGGCCCGCCTCAAGGTGGCGGGCCGCTAGAAGGCTTGCGGGGGGTGGGCCTACGGGGTATACTGACCGCGGCCTCAAGGAGGTGGTTTTATGCAGACGAAGAAGGTAATGTTGACGGTTCTAGCCCTCCTCGGCCTGGGAATGGCCCAGGAGTTCCTCACCATCGGCTCCGGCTCCACCACCGGGGTCTACTTCCCCGTGGCCACGGGCATGGCCAAGCTGGTGAACGACGCCAATGTGGGCATCCGGGCCAACGCCCGCTCCACCGGCGGGAGCGTGGCCAACATCAACGCCATCGCCGCCGGGGAGTTTGAGATGGCCTTGGCCCAGAACGACATCGCTTACTACGCCTACCAAGGCTGCTGCATCGCCGCCTTTGACGGCAAGCCGGTGAAGGCCATCCGGGCCCTCGCCGCCCTTTACCCCGAGGTGGTCCACATCGTGGCCCGGGCCGACGCCGGCATCCGCACCGTGGCCGACCTCAAGGGCAAGCGGGTGGTGGTGGGGGACGTGGGCTCCGGCACGGAGCAGAACGCCCGGCAGATCCTCGAGGCCTATGGCCTCCGCTTCGAGGACCTGGGCCAGGCCATCCGGGTGAGCGCCACCCAGGGCATCCAGCTCATGCAGGACAAGCGGGCGGACGCCCTCTTCTACACCGTGGGCCTGGGGGCGGGGGCCATCCAGCAGCTCGCCCTCACCACCCCCATCGCCCTGGTGGCCGTGGACCTGAACCGCATTCAAGCCATCGCCAAGAAGTACCCCTTCTACGTGGGCTTCAACATCCCCGGGGGCACCTACAAGGGCGTGGACGTCACCACGCCCACCGTGGCGGTGCAGGCCATGCTCATCGCCTCGGAGAAGCTCTCCGAGGAAACGGTCTACAAGTTCATGAAGGCGGTCTTCGGCAACCAGGAAGCCTTCAAGAAGATCCACCCCAACCTGGAGCGCTTCTTCAGCCTGCAGAAGGCGGTGAGGGGCCTGCCCATCCCCCTCCACCCCGGGGCGGAGCGCTTCTACCGGGAGGCCGGGGTCCTGAAGTAGGCCCCTAGCCCAAAAGGAGGGGCCCCCAACGGGGGCCCCTCCTCCGGTAAGGGAAAGGCATGGACAAGGACGCAGCGCTTCTCGTGGAGGAGTCGGAGCTCGGGGGAAGGCGCCCTAAGGGGTGGCCCCGCTTCCTCCTCTTCGGCCTCGGGGTGGCCTGGAGCCTCTTCCAGCTCTGGGCCACGGAGATGGGCACCCTGGACCCCATCCGCCTGCGGGCGGTCCACCTGGCCTTTGCCCTGGCCCTGGCCTTCTTGGCCTACCCGGCGAGGCGGGGGCCAAGGGAGCGCGTTCCCCTTCTGGACTGGCTTTTGGCCTTCCTGGGGGCGGCGGGGGCCCTTTACGTGGTGTGGGACTACTACGGCATCACCCAGCTCCGGGGCGGGATCCCGAGCGGGCGGGACGTCTTCATGGGCACCCTGACCCTCCTGGTGCTCTTCCTCGCCGCCTGGCGGGTGGTGGGGCCCGCCCTGCCCATCATCGCCTCCGCCTTCGTCCTCTACGCCCTCACCGGGCCCAAGGGCCTCATCCCCTACATGCTCCCCTCCTGGCTCCAGCTCCACGCCGGAAGCCAGTGGGGCCAGCTCATGGGCCAGCTCTACACCACCGCCGAGGGGATCTGGGGCGTGCCCTTGGGGGTCTCGGCCACCTTCGTCTTCCTCTTCGTCCTCTTCGGGGCCCTTCTGGAGAAGGCGGGGGCGGGGCGGTTCTTCATCCAGGTGGCCTACGCCCTCCTCGGCCACTTCCGCGGGGGGCCCGCCAAGGCGGCGGTGGTGGCCAGCGCCCTCACGGGGGTGGTCTCGGGGAGCTCCGTGTCCAACGTGGTCACCACGGGCACCTTCACCATCCCCCTGATGAAGCGGGTGGGCTACCCCCCGGAGAAGGCGGGGGCGGTGGAGGTGGCCAGCTCCTCCAACGGCCAGCTCATGCCCCCGGTGATGGGGGCCGCGGCCTTCATCATGGCCGAGCTCTTGAACATCCCCTACAGCCAGCTCATCCTCATCGCCCTCCTCCCCGCCCTCCTGGCCTACGCCACCCTGTTCGTCACCGTTCACCTCGAGGCCCTGCGCCTGGGCCTCAAGGGCGTGCCCCGCTCCGAGCTTCCTCCCCTTGCCCCCGTCCTCCGCTCGGGGGCCCACTACCTCCTCCCCGTCGCCTACCTCATCTACGCCCTGGTGGCCCTTAGGCTCACCCCGGAACGGGCGGCCTTGAACACGGTCTTCCTCATGGCCCTCCTCATCCTCTTCCAGGAGGCCTGGCGGGCCTGGAGGAGCGGGACGGGGGTGGGCCTCGGGCTCCTCAGGGGAGGAAGGCTTCTTCTAGAGGGCCTCGAGGCGGGGGCGAGGGGCATGGTGGGCATCGCCCTGGCCACGGCCGCGGCCGGCGTGATCGTGGGCATCGTCACCATGACCGGCATCGGCTTTGGCCTCACGGACATCGTGGAGAGGCTCTCCGGGGGGAACCTGATCCTCGTCCTCCTCCTCGCCCAGCTCACGAGCCTCCTCCTCGGCATGGGCCTTCCCACCACGGCCAATTACATCGTCATGGCCTCCCTGGTGGTGCCGGTGGTCCTGAACCTGGCGGAGAAGGCGGGGTACGCCGTGCCCCCGGTGGCGGCCCACATGTTCGTCTTCTACTTCGGCATCATGGCCGACTCCACGCCCCCCGTGGCCCTGGCCGCCTACGCCGCCAGCGCCATCGCCCGCTCCGACTTCTGGAAGACGGCGGTCCAGGGCTTCGTGTACGAGCTCAGGACCGCCCTCCTCGCCTATATGTTCTTCTTCAACCCCAAACTCCTCCTCCTGGGGGTGGCCTCCTTGGGCGAGGGGCTTTGGGTCTTCCTCACCGCCCTTTTGGGCATGGCGGCCTTCAGCGCCGCCCTCGTGGGCTTCCTGCACAGGCCCACGAACCTCCTGGAGAGGGCCCTTCTCCTGGGAGCGGCCCTGACCCTGGTGGTCCCGGGGCTTCTCACGGACGCCATCGGCCTCGGCCTCTTCCTCCTCACCTACCTCCTCCAGAGGGTGCGAAAATGAGGGCGGTGGAGCCCATCATAAGGATCCGCAACCTGCACAAGTGGTTCGGCCCCCTGCACGTCCTGAAGGGGATCCACCTGGAGGTGGCCCCGGGGGAGAAGCTCGTCGTCATCGGCCCCTCGGGCTCGGGAAAGAGCACCCTCATCCGCACGGTCAACCGCCTGGAGGACTTCCAGGAGGGCGAGGTGTGGGTGGACGGCAAAAACGTCAAGGACGACCGGGCCCTGCGGGAGGTCCGGCGGGAGGTGGGGATGGTCTTCCAGCAGTTCAACCTCTTCCCCCACATGACCGTGCTGGAGAACCTCACCCTGGCCCCCGTGCGGGTGAGGCGCTGGCCCCGGGAGAAGGCGGAGAAAAAGGCCCTGGAGCTTCTGGAAAGGGTAGGGATCCTGGACCAGGCGAAAAAATATCCGGGGCAGCTCTCCGGGGGCCAGCAGCAGCGGGTGGCCATCGCCCGGGCGTTGGCCATGGAGCCCAAGATCATGCTCTTTGACG
>NZ_JBWGQW010000003.1:0-75459 GCF_056332225.1 Thermus sp.
AGACGGTGGACCAGTGGGGCAAGTCGGGAACGTACGCCTGCGGCGTGACGAGGCATGGCCCGCCACTTGATGCCGTTCTCCAGGACGTAACGTGCTTCCCCTTTAGGGGAACACCTTCTGGATGGCGTTCACCCTTTCCCTCCTCGGCACCTTGGCGGGGCGGCCACCGGGCTTAGGGGCGGGGATGAGGGGTTCCAGGAGGGCCCACTCCGCATCGCTGAGGTCGCTGGGGTAAGATCGTCTAAGAGTCACCCCTTAAGGATACCACCCTTTTACGACAGCCTCTTAGCACACGAAGGAATCTATAAGAGGCTTGGCGGAGAGGTTCCCTTTGGGTAGCATGGGAAGCGCCCGCCGGGGTGGCGGAACGGTAGACGCTGCGGACTTAAAATCCGCTGGGGGGTTACCCCCGTACGGGTTCGAGTCCCGTCCCCGGCACCAAAGGGCCCCGGCCTTGCCGGGGCCTTTGCTATGCTTGGGGGCGTGGGCGCGATCACCCGGTATTTGGAACGGGTCATGGCCCAGGCCCGGTACGACCTCCTGGGCCCAGGCCGCTACGTGGGGGAGCTTCCTGAGCAGGGCCTCCGGGTGGAGGCCTCCCACCTCGAGGCCGCCCGGGAAGCCCTTAGGGAGGCCCTGGAGGCCTGGCTCCTCGAGGCTTTGCGCTCCGGGGTGGTGCCTTCCGGCCTGGAGGGGGAGGGGGATCCGGTGCGGGCCCGCTTCTTCGCCCTGGCGGGGGAGATGTGGCGGCTTGCGCAGGAGGCCTCCGGGGCGGCCCGCCTCGCCCGGGGGCAGGAGGGGCCCAAGAGAAAGCCCGCCTCCCTGGAGGAGTGGCTCCAGGGGCTCGGCCTCCAGCTCGTGAGGAGGCCCCAGCCCGAGGACGAGGAGAAAGAAAAGGTCCTCACCCGCCTGGCCCTCTTCCTGGGGGACCGCTACCCGAGCCTGGAGAAGCTCTACGAGCGCCTCAAGCAAAGCCTATCCACCAAGCGCCAGTTTGAGCTCTCCCTGGCCGAGGCCTCCCAGGACGAGATCGCCAACTCCACCCAGTTCTGCACCATGCTCAAGCAGTACGCCCTCCTCACCTCCTATCACTACAAGAGCGAGGACCGGCGCCTCCGGGCCAAGGCCAGCACCGAGGGCTGGGTGCAGAACTTCCTCACCGGGGGCTGGCTGGAGCGGTACGTGGCCGAGCGCCTGAGGAAGTTTCTCCGCTCCAAGAACCTTCCCCACGAGGTGGCCGTGGGCTACCAGGTGGCCCTTCCCGGTGGGGAGGCCATGGAGCTGGACGTTCTGGCGCGGGTGGGGGAGCGGGTCTACTGGTTTGAGGCCAAGACCGGGGAGTTCCAGGCCCACATCGCCAAGTACGCCGGGCTTAAAAAGGTGCTCGGGCTTTCCCAAAAGGAGAGCTTTCTGGTCCTCTTGGGCATGGACAAGGCCCGGGCCAAGGAGCTTTCCGCCCTCCACGGGCTCACCGTGGTGAACCAGGCGAACTTCCTCGAGGTCTTCCAGGAGGCGCTGGAGGGGAATGGTCCGTAAGGTCCTCCTGGTCATGGGGGGGACCCTGGCCTCGAGGGTCTTAGGCCTCGTCCGCCAGGCGGTCTTCAACGCCCTCTACCCCGACGCCCTCAAGGACGCCTTCAACGTGGCCTACCGGGTGCCGAACCTCCTCAGGGAGCTCCTCGCGGAAGGGGCGGTGCAGAACGCCCTCATCCCCCTCCTAAAAAGCCTCTCCAAGGAGGAGGCCCAGTCCTTCGCCCGCCGCTTCGCCGCCTTCCTCCTGGGCGTGAACCTCCTCGTCCTAGGCCTAGGCTACCTCCTCGCCCCCTTTGTGGCGGGGCTTTTGGTGGCGGAAGGGAGCCACCTAAGGACCCCAGAGGCCTTCGCCCAGGTGGTCTACCTCACCCGGCTCCTCCTCCCCTTTCTCCTCGGCCTCTCCATGGCCGCCCTCTTCTCCGCCCTCACCCAGGCCGAGGAACGCTTCCTGCCCTACGCCCTCGGGCCCATCGCCTTCAACCTGGTGGCCATCGGCCTCATGGCCCTCTTCCCCGGAGACCCCACGGCCCTGGGCCTCTCCGTGGCCCTCGGGGGGCTTCTCCAGGCCCTGGTCCAGCTCCCCTTCCTCCGGGGTTTCCGCCTGGAGTGGCGCTGGCACCGGGCCTTCCTCCCCGCCCTCCTCCGCATGGGGCCCTTCGCCTTCACCACCTCCCTCAGGCAGTTTTTAAACCTCGTCCTCACCAACATCCTCACCCGCTACCCCCAGGCGGCGGTCACGGGCTTCTACAACGCCGAGGTGGTCTTCCAGATGGTCCTGGGCCTCTTCGCTACGAGCCCCGCCATCGCCCTCTTTCCCCGCATGAGCACGCTGAGGGGCGAGGAGCTCTCCCGCTTTCTCCGGGGCCCCTTTGAGCGCTTGAGCCTGGTGCTCGCCCTTCTTGGGGGGCTTCTCACGGGGCTTGCTCCCTTCGTGGTGGTCCTCCTCTTCGGCCTCTTCGGGCCCCTCACCCCGGAGAACCGGGCCTTTAGCGCCCAGGTCCTCGCCGCCTTGGGCTTTGCCGTGCTTCCCTGGGGGGTGAACACCCTCTTTCTAAGGGGCCTCTACGCCCTGGGGAAGGTGCGGGAAGCGGTGATGGCCAGCGCCCTGGTCTTTCTCCTCAACACCCTGGGCTACTGGCTTCTAAAGGATGCGGGGCTTTTCCTTTTGAACCTCTCTACCGCCTTGGCGGGGTACCTGGGCCTCTTCCTCTACCTCTTCCGGCTGGAGCGGGAGGGGGTGGGGGTGGGGTACGTGCCCCCCTACCTCCTCCGCGCCTCCCTGGCGGGGCTTCTCGCGGCGGTGCCCGGGCTCATCCTGGGAAGCTTCCTCCGCGCAACCTCCTCCCACGGGACCCTCCTTCCCCTCCTCCTCGGGGGGGGAGGCGGAGTGGCCCTCTTCCTCCTCGCCGCCTGGGCGATGGGCCTCCCCCTCAGGGCCCTCGCCAGAGGTCTCTCAGCCGGTAGTAGAGGGGCTTGAGCCGCAAGGCGAAGGCGGGGGCCTCCCAGGGGGCCCAGGCGAAGCGGAGGGGCTTTCCCCCTTCCAGGAGGAGACCAACGCCCTCTATGGGGATGGGCTCTGGAGCGTACCAGGCCGTGGGGCGGCTCGGGTCGGTGATGAGGAGCATGCCCCAGGGAAGGCGCACCTCCAGAAGCCCTTCGGGCCCAAGGGCGTAGTCCGCGGTGGGGTCGCGGGCCCCCAGGGGGTCCTCCCCCCGCCTCAGGGCTCCCAGCTCGTAGGTCTTGCGGGGGTAGTCGGTGCCGTCCCGGCCCGTGCGGCGGCGGTTGGGCTCGAGGACGAAGGGCACGAAGGGGCCCCCGCCGGGCCTGGTGAACCCCCGGAAGTGGAGGAACTCCGTCCCCGGAAGGCCGTGGGAAAGCTCCTCGTAGGGGTAGTACCCCTTCTCCACGAGAAGCCTCCCCCCCTCGAGGCCCACCTCCAGGGGGAACTCGGCCCCGAAGCCCTCGGCCACCGGGACCCCTCCCGGAACCGTGTCCAGGTAGACCCTCAGAGGGAGGGGGCCCCGGTAGAGGAGCCAGAGGTACTCGGGGTCGGCGTAGGCCTTGAGGAAGCGCCCCTCCTCCCGGAGGAGGAAGGGCACCTTCTCCCACTCCTCGGGGTCGCCGTCCAGGCGGAACGCCCCCTTGGCGGTGGCGGCGAGGAGCCCGTAGTTTTCCTCGGCGTCCAGGAGGTTGTGCCAGAGGGGGTCCCGCTCGGGGGGGTATTCCAGGTCCATGAAGAGCCAGTTCTTCTTGAACCACTCGTCCAGGAAGGCGAAGACCAGGCCCCCCGCCAGGCCTAGGCCCTCTATGTCCCGCCAGAGCGCGGCCACCCTTTCCGCCTGGGCCTCCTCCGAGAGCCCCCCGTGATGGAACCCCTCGGGGTGGAAGTGGGCGAGGCCGCGGCTCGTGGGGAGGCCGAACTCGGCGATGAGGAGGGGCATCTCCCCGTGGTGGGCCTCGAGGCGCTCCAGGTACTTGCGGTAGCGGCCTCCCTCCAGGCTCGGCTCGTTGACCATGAAGTCGGGGTAGTAGGGGTACACGTGGTAGGCGGCGAAGAGGCTCGCGGGGCTACCCGCGGCGGGGCGCAGGTGGGTGGGGTCCAGGGCCACGGTGTCCTCCTCGTGGAGGGGGCCCGCCCGCGGGGGCTCCACCCTTTCCCCCCGCGCCTTCCTCAGGCGGTACTCCTCCTGGAAGCTCGCCTCGCTTTCCCAGGTGAGGGGGTCCAGGGTGGGCCAGTTGACGAAGCCTAGGGGCCTCGCCGCGCCGTAGGCCTCCCACTCGTAGGTGGCCAGGCGGTCCAGGACCTCGGCGAGGTAGGCCGCAAAGGGGCTCGCCCCGGGGAGGGCCTCTACAAAGCGGCCCCGGTAGGCCCGCCCCGGGTGGCGCTCGTTGTAGGCGGCCACGGAGTAGGGCTCAAACTCCCGCCCCACCAAAAGGCCCAGGGTCCAAGGGGAGACGTCGGCGGTGTAGTCCCCGTGGGCGTGGCCGGGCTTGGGCGGGCGGCGGAGGTCCCCGTGGAGGGCGTCCAGGACCTCCCGCCCTTCCAGGAGGAACTTTTCCAGGAAGGCGCCCTCCCAGTCCCCGTAGCCCTCCTCCTCGGGAAGCTCGGTCCAGACACCCTGGAAGAGGTAGAGGGGGCTCTTTGGGTGGGTCAGGTTGTAGCCCAGGAGGGCCCGGTAGAAGGCGGGGGGCAGGAGGGTGTAGACCCGGACGGCGTTGGCCCCCATGTTTCCCAAAAGCTCCAGCCAGGCTCGGTAAAGCCAAAGCGCCTCGGGGAACTCCGCGGGGAAGCGCCCCGGGAGGGCCACCCCCAGGTTCACCCCCCGCACCCTTAGGGGCTTTCCCCCCACAAAGAAGGCCCCCTTTTCCGCCCTAAAAGGGGGCGGAATCTTTCGGGCCTTGGGGGCGGGTGGGGAAGGGGGAGGGAGGGTGCGGAGGACGGCCTCGGCGTCCCCGTAGCCCTGCCGGAGGGCCTCCTCCAGGGCGCTTCTTGCGCCTTCCAGGTCCCCCTTCGCCCTTAGGGCGAGGCCGAAGCCGTAAAGGGCCTCGGGGCCGCCCTTTAGGGTCCCCACCAGGCGGGCGAAGGTGAAGAGGGCGTCCTCCACCCTGCCCAGCCGGTACTGGGCGAAGCCCGAGAGGAGAAGGGCCTCCTCAGGGGGGTCGTAGCCCGAAAGGAGGGGCTTAAGGCGGGAAAGGGCCCCCTCCAGGTCCCCCCGGGCGTAGAGGGTGCGGGCCTCGTCCAGGGGGGAGGCCAGGGCCAGGCCGAGGAGGAGGAAGAGGCTAAGCCCCCGCATTCCCCAGCTCCTGGATGGCCCGGACGGCCTCGGGGTTTTCCAGGGCGGAGAGGTCCCCGGGGTCCTGGCCCAGGAAGGCGGCCCGGACCACCCGGCGCATCACCTTGGCGTTCCGGGTCTTGGGGAGGTCGGGGACGAAGAGGACCCGCTCGGGGCGGAGGGGCCTTCCCAGGGCCTCCGCCACCTTCTCCGCCACCTCCTCGGCGAGGGCCAAAGAGGGGGCGAAGCCCGGCCTCAGCACGGCGAAGAGGACGATGGCCTCCCCCTTCACCGGGTGGGGGACCCCGATGGCGGCGCACTCCCTTAAGGCCGGGTGGCCGGTGGCGGCGGTCTCCACCTCGGCGGGGCCCACCCTTTTCCCCGCCACCTTCAGGGTGTCGTCGGAGCGCCCGAGGATGAAGAAGTGCCCCTCCTCGTCCTGGAGGGCCAGGTCCCCGTGGACCCAGACCCCGGGCACCTTCTGGAAGTAGGTCTCCAGGTAGCGCCCCTCGTCCTGCCAGAAGCCCTTGGTCATCCCCGGCCAGGGGGCGAGGACGGCGAGCTCCCCCACCTTGCCCACCACGGGCTTTCCTTCTTCATTCAGGACGGCGGCCCTCATCCCGGGGACGGCGGTGTTGAAGCCCATGGGCTTGATGGGCCTTAGGAGGGCGTTTCCCAGGATGCCCCCGGAGACCTCGGTGCCGCCCGAGTAGTTCACGATGGGAAGCCGCTCCTTGCCCACCACCCGGAAGAACCAGAGGTAGGCCTCGAGGTTCCAGGGCTCCCCCGTGGAGCCGAGGACCCTTAGGGAGGAGAGGTCGTGGGCCTCCACGGGCGCCTCCCCGAAGGGGATGAGGGCCCGCACCAGGGTGGGGGAGAGGCCGAGGTGGGTAAGGCGGTGGGCCGAGGCCATCCGCCAGAGGCGGTCCGGCCCCGGGTGGTCCGGGGCCCCGTCGTAGAGGAAGACGGTGGCCCCGAGGATGAGGCCCCCCAGAATGGCCCAGGGCCCCATCATCCAGCCGAGATCGGTGAACCAGAAGAGGCGGTCCTCCTCCCTAAGGTCAAAGAGGAGGGCGAGGTCCAGGGCGGCCTTCAGGGGAAAGCCCGCGTGGTAGTGCACCGTGCCCTTGGGGCGGCCCGTGGTGCCGGAGGTGTAGATGAGCATGAAGGGGTCCATGCTCTCCATCTCCTCCGGGGGGAAGGCCTCCCCCGAAAGGCCCTGGTAGTCCGCCTCCCCCGCCTCGAGGGGAAGCCCCAGGCGGCGCACGGCGAGGAGGCGTTCCGTCCCCGAAAGCCCTAGCGCCTTGCGGGCCTCGGGAAGGAGTTCCACCCTCCTCCCCCGCCTCAGGAAGCCGTCCTGGACGGCGAGGAGCCTGGCCCCGGCGTCCTTCAGCCGCACGCTCGCCGCCTCGGCGGCGTAGCCGGAAAAGATGGGGATGGCGATGGCCCCAAGCCAGGCCGCGGCCAGGAGGAGGACGGCGGCTTCCAGCCCCATGGGCATCCAAAGCCCCACCCGGTCCCCCCGCTTGACCCCAAGGGCCCTAAGCCCCGCCGCCACCCGGGCCACCTCGGCCCTAAGCTCGCCGTAGCTTAAGGCGCGCACCTCCCCCGCCTCGGTCTCGTGGAGGAGCGCGGTCCTTTGGGCGTCGTGGCGCAGGCAGGCCTCCACCAGGTTGAGCCTCCCCTCCGGGAAGAACTGGGGGAAGGGGAAGCCCCCTTCCACCACCCGGGCGTAGGGCTTGCGCCAGGGAAGGCCGAGGTGGGTGAAGAACTGGCGGTAAAAGTCCTCGGCCTCCTCCACGCTGTAGCGGTAGAAGGCCCCGTAGTCGGCGAAGCCCAGGGCCTCCATGAAGCGGTAAAGCCGGGTGGCCTGGGCTTCCTCGGGCTGGGGATACCAGACGGGTTCCATCTCACTTCCTCCATGGGCCTGGTTGCTTCGGCCTTTCCTGGGGCTTGCTAGGGGGTTCTTTGAGCACTTTTAAAAACTCCTCCACGCCCAGGCGCTCCTCGGGCTTTTTAAGCAGCAGGCGCCTCAGGGCCCGGTCCAGGTAGGGGGGAAGGTTGGTGGGGGGCGGGGGGAGGAAGAGGTGGGCGTTCCGGACCTCTTCCAGGGTCTCGCCCCGGAAGGGCCGCTTTCCCGTGAGGACCTCGTAGGCCATCACCCCGAAGCTGTAGGCGTCGCTCTTGGGGCTTGGGGAGGCTCCCAGGAAGAGCTCGGGAGCCAGGTAGTGGGGGCTGCCGGCGTATTCCTGGGTCCGGTCCTCGGGAGTCCTCAGGGTGCCCAGGTCCCCCAGCTTGTAGACCCCCTCCCCCACGAACACGTTGGAGGGCTTCACGTCCTGGTGGAGGAGCCCCTTGCCGTGCAGGAAGAGGAGGGCTTCCCCCACTTGAAGCAGGGCCCGCACCCCCTCCTCCCTGGGCAGGGGGCCTTGGCGGAGGCGGTCCTCCAGGGTCCCCTCGGGGAAGTACTCCAGGGCCAGGAAGGCCTCTTCCCCAAAGGGGACCCCCGCCAGCCCTCGCACCAGGTGGGGGTGCCGGAGGGAGAGGGAGAAGGAGACCTCCCGGGCGAAGCGCTCCGCGAGCTTGGGGTCTTGGCGGACCTCCTTCTTCGGGATCTTCAGGGCCACCCGCGTCCCGTCAGGGGCCCGGCCCAGGTAGACCTGGGCGGTCTGGCCCAGGCCCAAAAGCATCTCCAGCCGGAAGTCCCCCCTAGTCAAGGCGGAGAACCTCTCCTGGCTTCAGGGCGTGCCCCTCCACGCCCTTCTCCTTGGCCCGCTGGGCGAAGGCCTCCCCGTCTTGGCGGATGGGGGGGAAGGTGTTGTAGTGGATGGGCACCACCCTCTTGGGCCTGAGGAGGTCCAGGGCCTTCAGGGCGTCCTCGGGGCCCATGGTGAAGTGGTCGCCGATGGGGAGGAGGGCGAGGTCCAGGCCCAGCTCCCCGATGAGGCGCATGTCGGAGAAGAGGGCGGTGTCCCCGGCGTGGTAGATGCGCTTGCCGGAAAGCTCCACCACCACCCCCATGGGCATGCCGCCGTAGGTGCCGTCGGGGAAGCTAGAGGAGTGCCAGGCGGGCACCCACTTGAGCCAGCCCCCCTCAAAGCGGTAGGTGCCCCCCAGGTTCATGGGGACGCTCTTCGCCCCGTGCTTCTCGGCGTAGGTGGCGATCTCAAAGGTGGAGACCACCACCCCCCCCTTCTTGGAGAGGGCCACGCTGTCCCCGAAGTGGTCCCCGTGGGCGTGGGTGACGAGGATCAGGTCCGCCTGGACCTCGCCCACCCCGAGGGCGGCCACGGGGTTTCCGGTGAGGAAGGGGTCAATGACGATCCGGGTCTTGCCGTCCGTGAGGAGGACCGCCGAGTGGCCCAGATAGCGTACCTCCACCATACCTGCCTCCTTGGCCGCCACTATACCCCGAGGAGGGCCTTCTGGGAAAGGGTCCTTTCCAGCCTCAGGGCAAAGATGGCCTCCACCAGGCGGAGGAAGGCCCGCTCCCCCCAGGTCTTCCCTTCAGGCAGGGCGAGCTCCACCTCCAGGGAGAGGAGGAAGCCCTCCCCCTCGGGCCTGGCTTCCCCCGAGACCCGGAGGGAGGGGGGAGGGAGGGGGAGGGGTTTGAGCCTTTGGCCCTCGAGGCGGCTTCGGAAGGGCAGGACCAGCTCCCCTAGGGCCGGGTTTTCCTGGCGGAGGAGGCCCCGAAGGCCCCCCTCCTCCCAGAAAAGCTCCAGGGGAAGCCCCTGGGGGAGGTGGCCGTTGCGCTGGAGCTCAAGCCGCACCTTCATCCTTCCACCCACTCCACCCGCACCCGGCCTTCCTGGACCAGGCGGACCATCTCCTGGTCGGGGAGGTTGATGAGCCGGGGAAGCTCCCGAAAACGTGGCGTGGCCGAGGCCAGCCCCACCCGCACCACCAGCACCTCCTCCTCCTCCGCCCGGCCGATGCGCCAGACCAGGTGCTGGCCCAGGGCTTCCAAGAGGTCCTTCTCCACGCCCCTAGTCTACCCCTTTTCGTTCCGGGGCCCCCGTGGGGTGGCATCAGAGCACTTCCAGCAGGGCGAACTTGAGGTAGTGGGTTTCCGGGTGGTTGAGGAGGACGGGGTGGTCAAAGGGCTGGCCCCGCCTTTCCAAGACCCTTAGGGTGCGGTGGGCGTCCTGGGCCGCCTCCAGGAGCATCTGGTAGAAGAGGGGTTCGCTGAGGTGGTGGCTGCAGCTCGCCGTGGCCAGGATCCCGCCCTCCTTCAGGAGCCGGATGGCCCGGAGGTTCACCTCCTTGTAGGCCCGGTAGGCCCGCTCCACGTCCTTTTTCCCCTTGGCGAAGGCCGGGGGGTCCAGGACCACGAGGTCAAAGCGCTCCCCCGCCTTCTCCAGGTTCCGCAGGAGGTCAAAGGCGTTGGCCTCGAGGGTCTTTAGCTGGAGGCCGTTCAGCCTGGCGTTTGCCTCCGCCCGGGCCAGGGCCTCCTTGGAGCTATCCACGGCCAGCACCTCCCGGAAGCCCAGGGCCAGGTGCAGGGCGAAGCCCCCGGCGTAGCTGAAGACGTCCAGGGCCCTTTCCCCCGAGAACCTTTCCATGAGGATCCGGTTTTCCCGTTGGTCCAGGAAGGCCCCGGTCTTTTGCCCCTCCCCCAGGTCCACCAGGTAGCGCACCCGGCCCTCCCGCACCGCCACCTGGCCGGGCACCTTTCCCCAAAGGGGCCTCACGTAAAGGGGAAGCCCCTCCAGCTCCCGGGCCTTGGCGTCGTTTTTGGCGAGGACGCTTTCCGCGTAGGGCTTGAGCCTTTCGGCCACCTGGGGCAGGAGGGCTTCCCAGGCGTGGGCCGTGGCCTGGACCACGGCGTGGCCGGCGTAGTAGTCCACCACGAGCCCCGGGAGGAAGTCCCCCTCGGCGTGGGCCAGGCGGAAGCCCCCCTCGGGCTCCCGCTTTAGGGCCTCCTCGCGCCGCCTCAGGGCCCTTTCCAGGTTTTCCAGAAGGGCCTCGGCGGGGTCTGGCGCCGGCCGGAAGCGGAACGCCCTCACCGTGAGGTCGCTTCGCGGGTTGTAAAGGGCCAGGGCCAGGAAGCGCTTGCCCCAGTAGACGGGGAAAAGCCCCGGGGCCTCGGGTCCCGAAAGCACGTCCCGGCGAAACACCCAGAGGTGGCGGGAAAGGAGCCTTTCCGCCCCGCGTTCGTTGACGAGAATCCGCACCGCTTAAGTATACTTAAGCGGGGTCGGTTGACGTTTGCCCCGGAAGCCGGTAGCCTAACCGGTGGGCGCGCTTTGCGCATCTTTTCACATAAGGAGGGGCGATGGGAGGCCTGGGACTTATTAAAAGCCTTGCGGAGAAGGAGCGGGAGCTCCTCGCCCGCCTCGAGGCCGCCAGGAAGGAGGCGGAGGAGCTTGTGGCGCGGGCCGGGGCCGAGGCCAAGGCCCTTCTGGAGGAGGCCGAGGCCAAGGCCAAGGCCCTGGAGGCCGAGTACCGCGAGAGGGAGGCCCGGGAGACCGAGGCCCTCCTCTCCCGCTACCGGGCCCAGGCGGAGGCCGAGGCCCGGGCGGTGCGGGAGAAGGCCGCTTCCCGCCTGGAGGAGGCGGTGGACCTGGTCCTTCGGGGGGTCTTGCCGTGATCGCTCCCATGGAGAAGTTGGTCCTGGCCGGGCCCAAGGGCCGGGCTAGGGAGCTTCTCCAAAGCCTCCAGCAGGCCGGGGTGGTCCACCTGGAGACCCTGCGGGCGGAGGCCCTTTCCGGGTACAGGCTTTCCCCGGAGGAGCGGGAGGAAGAGCGGCGCTGGGAGGCCGTGGCGGCGGGGGCGGAGCACACCCTCGCCCTCCTCGGGCGGGAGGCGGAGCCCGCAAGGCCCTTTCCGGGAAGCCTGGAGGAGGCGGAGAAGGCCCTCGCCCCCATCCAGGCCCACGCCGAGGGCCTCACCCGCCAGAAGCAGGAGCTGGAGGAGGAGCTCGCCCTGGCGGAGGCCTACCTCGAGCCCCTGGAGAAGCTCGCCGGCATGGCCCACGGCCTGGACCAAAGCCCCTTCTTCCGCGTGCTTCCTTTCCTCCTCAGCGAGAAGGAGCTTCCCCTGGTGGAGGAGGGGCTTAGGAAATCCCTGGAAGACCGCTTCCTGCTGGCTGCGGAGCCCTACAGCAAGGGGCTCGCCGGCCTTTTGGTGGTCCACCGCAAGGACCAGGAGATCGCCAAGGCCGCCCTCTCCCGGCTGGGCCTGGCCGAGCTCCGCCTGCCCGGGGCCTACGCCGACCTTTCCCTTTCCCAGGCGGCGAGGCGCCTGAAGGAGCGCTTCCAGGCCGCCCCCAGGGAGCTTTCCGAGGTGCGCCAGGCCCTCTACAAGCTCGCTCAGGAGGCCCATTCCACCCTGCAGAGTCTCTGGACCCGGGCCAAGGACGAGGTGGCCCGGCTCAAGGCCCTGGAGGAGCTGGCCTCGGGCCGCTTCGGCTTCGGGCTTTTGGGCTACGTCCCCGTGAAGGCCAAGCCCAAGGTGGAGGAGGCCCTCGCCCGGCACAAGGAGAGCGTGGTCTACGCCTTCGAGCCCGTGGACGAGCACCACGAGCGGGACCAGGTCCCCGTGACCCTGGACAACCCCCCCTGGGTCAAGCCCTTTGAGCTCCTGGTGGGCTTCCTCAACACCCCCAAGTACGGCTCCATTGACCCCACGCCCGTCGTTCCCCTTTTCTTCCCCTTCTGGTTCGGCATGATCGTGGGGGACATCGGCTACGCCCTCCTCTTCTACCTCGTGGGGCGGTGGCTTTCCGGGTACGTGAAGCGGAACGAGCCCCTGGTCATCAACCTCTTCGCCCTCAGGCTCAAGCCCCCGGTCCTCCGCCAGCTGGTCTACATCCTGAACTGGATGGTCTTCTGGACCGCGGTCTGGGGCGTGGTCTACGGGGAGTTCTTCGGCACCTTCCTGGAGCACCTGGGGGTCTTCGGCACCCCCGAGCACCCGGGGCTTATCCCCATCCTCATCCCCCGCATAGACACCGCCAAGACCGCCAACCTCCTCATCCTCCTCTCCGTGGCCTTCGGGGTGGTCATGGTCTTCTTTGGGCTTATCTTGCGGGCCTACCTCGGCCTCAAGCACCGCCACATGGCCCACTTCTGGGAGGGGGTGGGGTACCTCGGGGGGCTCGTGGGCATCCTGGCCCTGGCGGCCTCCTACCTCGGCAACCTCCAGGCGGGCTGGCTCCAGGGGCTCATGTACCTGGGGTTCGGCGTCTTCCTGCTTTCGGTCCTCATGAGCCGGATCTGGCTCATGATCCCGGAGATCTTCACCCAGGCGGGGCACGTCCTCTCCCACATCCGTATCTACGCCGTGGGGGCGGCGGGGGGGATCCTGGCGGGCCTCCTCACCGATATAGGCTTCGCCATGGCGGAGCGGCTTGGGCTACTGGGCGTGCTCCTGGGCCTTCTGGTGGCGGGGGTCTTGCACCTCCTCATCCTCCTCCTCACCACCTTGGGCCACATGCTCCAGCCCATCCGTTTGATCTGGGTGGAGTTCTTCACCAAGTTCGGTTTCTACGAGGAGAACGGCAGGCCATACCGGCCGTTCAGAAGCGTCCGCGAGACGCAGTAGGGAGGGAAAGAGATGAAGAAGCTTTTGGTTCTCCTTTTGGTGGCGGTGTTCGGCGCGTTGGCTTTCGCGGCGGAGGGGGCGGCGGCCTCCGGCGGCCTGGACCGGGGCCTCATCGCCGTGGGCATGGGCCTGGCGGTGGGCTTAGCCGCCCTGGGCACGGGCGTGGCCCAGGCCCGCATCGGCGCGGCGGGCGTGGGGGCCATCGCCGAGGACCGGGGTAACTTCGGTACCGCCCTCATCTTCCTCCTCCTGCCCGAGACCCTGGTGATTTTCGGCCTTCTCATCGCCTTCATCCTGAACGGCAAGCTCTAAGCGGTCCTCGGGGCCAGGCCCCTCGAGGGGCTTGGCCCTTTTCTAAGGGAGGCGAGATGTCCAAACTGGAAGCCATTCTGAGCCAGGAGGTGGAGGCGGAGATCCGCTCCCTCCTGGAGGAGGCCAAGGCCAGGGCGGAAAGCCTGCGCAAGGAGGCGGAGGCCAAGGCGGAGGCCCTCTTGCAGGGGCGGAAGCGGGCCCTGGAGGCCCAGTTCCAGGCCGCTTTGCGCCGGGCGGAAAGCGCCGGGGAGCTCCTCTTGGCCACCGCCCGCACCCAGGCTAAGGGGGAGGTGCTGGAAGCGGTGAAGGCCAAGGCAGAGGAGGCCCTGAGGGCCCTTCCCCAAAAGCCCGAGTGGCCCGAGGTCCTGAGGAAGCTTGCCGAGGAGGCCCTTTCCGCCCTCCCCGAGCCCGAGGCCCTGGTCTCCCACCCGGAGAACCTGCCCCACCTGGAGCCCTTGGCCCGGGAGCGGGGCCTCGGGCTTCAGGCCGACCCGGGCTTGCGCCTGGGGGTGCGGGTTTTGGGCAAGGGGGGCAGGACCCAGGTGGAGAACGCTCTGGAAAGCCGCCTGGAGCGGGCGTGGGACGCCCTTTCCTCCCAGGTGGCCCAGGTGCTTTGGGGCTAGGCCATGGCGGATGACTTCGGCTACCTCAACGCCCGGGTGCGGGCCCGGCGGGCCAGCCTCCTCAAGGAGAACTTTTTCCAGGAGGCCCTGGACCTCCCCTTCCCCGATTTCCTGCGCCTCCTCTCCGAGAGCGTCTACGGGGGGGAGCTCGCCGGGGGGGGTCTATCCGAGGTGGACCGGGCCATCGCCCGCACCCAGGAGAGGCTTCTTTCGGACCTGCCGAGGCTCGTCTCGGGGGAGGCCCGGGAGGCGGTGCGGCTTCTTCTCCTACGCCAGGACCTGCACAACCTCCAGGCCCTCCTTCGCGCCAAGGCCACGGGCCGCCCCTTTGAGGAGGTGCCCCTCCTTCCCGGGACCCTCCGGGAGGAGCTCTGGCGCCAGGCCTACGAGGCCCAGGACGCCGCCGGGGTGGCCCAGGTCCTCTCCCTTCCCGGCCACCCCCTGGCCCGGGCGCTGCGGGAGGCGCTGCGGGAGACCCAAGACCTCGCCCGGGCGGAGGCGCTTCTCGCCAAGCGCTTCTTTGAGGGGGTGGTCAAGGGGGCCAAGGCCTTGGAGGAGCCCGTCCTCCGGGACTACCTGGCCCTCGAGGTGGACGCCGAGAACCTGCGCACCGCCTTCAAGCTCCAGGGGTCGGGGGTACCCCCCGAGCAGGTCTTCATCCGGGGGGGGCGCTTCCTGGACAGGGTGGGCTTCGCCCGCCTTTTGGAAGGGGATTACGCCGTTTTGGACGAGCTCTCCGGCACCCCCCTCGCCGGGCTTTCCGGGGTGCGGGAGGCCACGGAGCTGGAGCGGCGCCTGAGGTGCCTTCTCCTAAAGGAGGCCAGGCGGGGAAGCGCCGATCCTTTGGGGGCCGGGCTGGTCCTGGCCTACGTTAAGGAAAGGGAGTGGGAGGCCATGCGCCTCAGGCTCCTCGCCCGGCGGGCCTACTACGGCCTCCCCCGGGCCCAGGTGGAGGAGGAGGTGGTCTGCCCATGAGGATCGCGGTGATCGCCGACCCCGAGGCGGCCCAGGGCTTCCGGCTCGCGGGCCTCGAGGCCCACGCCGCCCGCACCCCGGAAGAGGCCAGGGCCCGCCTGGAGGAGCTCGTGGAGAAGGGGGGCTACGCCCTGGTGGCCGTGGACCAGGCCCTTCTTCCCGAGCCCGAGCGGGCGGTGGAGAGGCTCATGCGGGGGAAGGACCTCCCCGTGCTCCTTCCCATAGCGGGGCTAAAGGAGGCCTTCCAGAACCCCGACGTGGAAGGCTACATGCGGGAGCTGGTGAAGAGGACCATCGGCTTTGACATCAAGCTGTAGAATGGAGGGACGATGATCCAAGGGGTAATCCAGAAGATCGCGGGCCCGGCGGTGATCGCCAAGGGGATGCTGGGGGCCCGCATGTACGACCTCTGCAAGGTGGGCGAGGAGGGGCTGGTAGGGGAGATCATCCGCCTGGACGGGGACACGGCCTTCGTCCAGGTCTACGAGGACACCTCGGGCCTCAAGGTGGGGGAGCCCGTGGTCTCCACGGGGCTTCCCCTGGCGGTGGAGCTCGGCCCCGGGATGCTCAACGGCATCTACGACGGCATCCAGCGCCCCTTAGAGCGCATCCAGGAGAAGACCGGGATCTACATCACCCGGGGCGTGGTGGTCCACGCCCTGGACCGGGAGAGGAAGTGGGCCTGGACGCCCAGGGTGAAGCCCGGGGACGAGGTGCGGGGGGGCATGGTCCTGGGCACGGTGCCCGAGTTCGGCTTCACCCACAAGATCCTGGTGCCCCCGGACGTGCGGGGCCGGGTCAAGGAGGTGAAGCCCGCCGGGGAGTACACCGTGGAGGAGCCGGTGGTGGTCCTGGAGGACGGCACCGAGCTCAAGATGTACCACACCTGGCCCGTCCGCCGCGCGCGGCCCGTCCAGCGAAAGCTTGACCCCAATACCCCCTTCCTCACGGGGATGCGCATCCTGGACGTCCTCTTCCCCGTGGCCATGGGGGGCACCGCCGCCATCCCCGGGCCCTTCGGGAGCGGCAAGACCGTGACCCAGCAGTCCCTGGCCAAGTGGTCCAACGCCGACGTGGTGGTCTACGTGGGCTGCGGCGAGCGGGGGAACGAGATGACGGACGTGCTGGTGGAGTTCCCCGAGCTCACCGACCCGAAGACCGGAGGGCCCCTCATGCACCGCACGGTGCTCATCGCCAACACCTCCAACATGCCCGTGGCCGCCCGCGAGGCCAGCATCTACGTGGGCGTGACCATCGCCGAGTACTTCCGCGACCAGGGCTTCTCCGTGGCCCTCATGGCCGACTCCACGAGCCGCTGGGCGGAGGCCCTGCGCGAGATCTCCAGCCGCCTCGAGGAGATGCCCGCGGAGGAGGGGTATCCGCCCTACCTCGCCGCCCGGCTCGCCGCCTTCTACGAGCGCTCGGGCAAGGTCATCACCCTGGGGGGCGAGGAGGGGGCGGTGACCATCGTGGGGGCCGTCTCCCCGCCGGGCGGCGACATGTCCGAGCCCGTGACCCAGTCCACCCTGCGCATCGTGGGCGCCTTCTGGCGGCTTGACGCCTCCTTGGCCTTCCGCCGCCACTTCCCCGCCATCAACTGGAACGGCTCCTACAGCCTCTTCACCCCGGCCCTGGACCCCTGGTACCGGGAAAACGTAGCCGAGGACTACCCCGAGCTCCGCGACGCCATCTCCGAGCTTCTCCAGCGGGAGGCGGGCCTTCAGGAGATCGTCCAGCTCGTGGGGCCGGACGCCCTCCAGGACGCGGAGCGCCTGGTGATTGAGGTGGGCCGCATCATCCGGGAGGACTTCCTCCAGCAGAACGCCTACCACGAGGTGGACGCCTACTGCTCCATGAGGAAGGCCTACGGCATCATGAAAATGATCCTCTCCTTCTACAAGGAGGCGGAGGCGGCCATCAAGCGGGGGGTTTCCATGGACGAGATCCTCCAGCTTCCCGTGGTGGAGCGCATCGGCCGGGCCCGCTACGTGAGCGAGGAGGAGTTCCCCGCCTACCTCGAGGAGGCCATGAAGGAGATCCAGGGGGCCTTCAAGGCCCTGGCCTAAGGAGGGAAGCATGGACCTCTTGAAGAAGGAGTACACCGGCGTCACCTACATCTCGGGGCCCCTGCTCTTCGTGGAGAACGCCAAGGACCTGGCCTACGGGGCCATCGTGGACATCAAGGACGGCACGGGCCGGGTGCGGGGCGGGCAGGTGATCGAGGTCTCCGAGGAGTACGCGGTGATCCAGGTCTTTGAGGAGACCACGGGCCTGGACCTCGCCACCACCAGCGTGAGCCTGGTGGAGGACGTGGCCCGGCTTGGGGTCTCCAAGGAGATGCTGGGCCGCCGTTTCAACGGGATCGGCAAGCCCATTGACGGCCTGCCCCCCATCACCCCGGAGAAGCGGCTTCCCATCGTGGGCCTGCCCCTGAACCCCGTGGCCCGCAGGAAGCCCGAGGAGTTCATCCAGACGGGCATCTCCACCATTGACGTGATGAACACCCTGGTGCGGGGGCAGAAGCTCCCCATCTTCTCCGGCTCGGGCCTTCCCGCCAACGAGATCGCCGCCCAGATCGCCCGCCAGGCCACGGTGCGCCCCGACCTCTCCGGGGAGGGGGAGAAGGAGGAGCCCTTCGCCGTGGTCTTCGCCGCCATGGGCATCACCCAGCGGGAGCTCTCCTACTTCATCCAGGAGTTTGAGCGCACGGGGGCCCTGAGCCGCTCCGTCCTCTTCCTCAACAAGGCCGACGACCCCACCATTGAGCGCATCCTCACCCCCCGCATGGCCCTCACCGTGGCCGAGTACCTGGCCTTTGAGCACGACTACCACGTGCTGGTCATCCTCACGGACATGACCAACTACTGCGAGGCCTTGCGGGAGATCGGCGCCAGCCGTGAGGAGATCCCCGGGCGCCGCGGCTACCCCGGCTACATGTACACCGACCTGGCCACCATCTACGAGCGGGCCGGGGTGGTGCAGGGGAAGAAGGGAAGCGTGACCCAGATCCCCATCCTCTCCATGCCCGACGACGACCGCACCCACCCCATCCCCGACCTCACGGGCTACATCACCGAGGGGCAGATCCAGCTCTCCCGGGAGCTCCACCGCAAGGGCATCTACCCGCCCATTGACCCCCTGCCCTCCCTCTCCCGGCTCATGAACAACGGCGTGGGCAAGGGCAAGACCCGGGAGGACCACAAGCAGGTCTCCGACCAGCTCTACTCCGCCTACGCCAACGGGGTGGACATCAGGAAGCTGGTGGCCATCATCGGCGAGGACGCCCTCACGGAGAACGACCGCCGCTACCTGCAGTTCGCCGATGCCTTTGAGCGGTTCTTCATCAACCAGGGCCAGCAGAACCGCTCCATTGAGGAGAGCCTGCAGATCGCCTGGGCCCTCCTCTCCATGCTCCCTCAGGGCGAGCTCAAGCGGATCTCCAAGGACCACATCGGCAAGTACTACGGCCAGAAGCTGGAGGAGATCTGGGGCGCGCCCCAGGCCTTGGACTAAAGGAGGGCAGATGAGCCAGGTGAGCCCCACCCGGATGAACCTTCTGCAAAGGCGGGGGCAGCTCCGCCTGGCGCAGAAGGGGGTGGACCTCCTCAAGAAGAAGCGGGACGCCCTGGTGGCCGAGTTCTTCGGCCTGGTGCGGGAGGCCATGGAGGCGAGGAAGGCCCTGAACCAGGCGGCCAAGGAGGCCTACACCGCCCTCCTCCTGGCCCAGGCCTTTGACGGCCCAGAGAGCGTGGCCGGGGCGGCTTTGGGCGTGCCCCTCCTGGAGGGGGTGGAGGCGGAGGTGGAGAACGTCTGGGGAAGCAAGGTGCCGAGGCTCAAGGCCACCTTCCCCGAGGGGGTCCTCCTTTCCCCGGTGGGCACCCCGGCCTACACCCTCGAGGCCAGCCGGGCCTTCCGCCGCTACGCCGAGGCCCTGGTCCGGGTGGCCAACACCGAGACCCGCCTGAAGAAGATCGGGGAGGAGATCAAGAAGACCACGCGGCGGGTGAACGCCCTGGAACAGGTGGTGATCCCCGGGATCCGGGGCCAGATCCGCTTCATCCAGCAGGTCCTGGAGCAGCGGGAGAGGGAGGACACCTTCCGCTTGAAGCGCATCAAGGGGAAGATCGAGGCCCGGGAGGCGGAAGAGGGGACCCCCTCCCCCTAGGCCCAGGCCGTAAGGACCCCCTGGGCCCTGCCCGGGGGGTGGTTCTTGGGGCTCGCCTCTTCCGCGAACCCTCGGCCTAAACCAGGGCCATGCGCCCCTTTGGGCCGAGTATGGGTGCCCGCACCTTGGCTTTACAACGTGGAATGCCCGAGCTTTTTCGGGTGGGGCCCCCACCGCGGCAAAAGCCGCGGCGGGGTGCGTTAGCCGGCCTTGGCCTCCTTTAGGATCCGGAGGAGGACGGTCTGGAGGATGCCCCCGTTTTTGTAGTAGTCCACCTCCACCGGGGTGTCCAGGCGGGCGATGGCCTGGAAGCGGACCTCGCTCCCGTCCTCCCGCCTCGCCACGATGTCCACGAGCTTCCTGGGCTTGAGGTCCTCGAGGCCCAGGATGTCGTAGACCTCGTACCCCGTGAGGCCCAGGGTCTCCCGGTTCTCTCCCGGCAGGAACTCCAGGGGCAGGACCCCCATCCCCACCAGGTTGGAGCGGTGGATGCGCTCGTAGCTTTCCGCCAGCACCGCCCTCACCCCGAGGAGGTAGGTGCCCTTGGCGGCCCAGTCGCGGCTAGAGCCGGTGCCGTACTCCTTCCCGGCGATGACCAGGAGGGGCGTGCCCTCGGCCTTGTAGCGCATGGCGACGTTGTAGACGAAGTCCACGTCCCCCTCGGGGAGCTTCTTGGCGTATCCCCCCTCAATCCCGTCCAGCATGAGGTTCTTGATGCGGATGTTGGCGAAGGTGCCCCGCATCATCACCTCGTGGTTGCCGCGCCGGGAGCCGTAGGAGTTGAAGTCCTCGGGCTTCACCCCCTTGCTTAAGAGGTACTGCCCGGCGGGGCTCTTCACGGGGATGGCCCCCGCGGGGGAGATGTGGTCCGTGGTCACCGAGTCGCCGAGCACCAGGAGGACCCTGGCCCCCCGGATGTCCTCCACCTTCCGCTCGCCCAGGTCCTCAAAGAAGGGGGGGTTCTGGATGTAGGTGCTCTCGGGGTCCCAGTGGTAGAGCTCCCCGGTGGGGGCGGGGAGGGCCTGCCAGCGCTCGTCCCCCTCAAAGACCTTGCTGTACTCCTTCTTGAAGAGCTCGGGGTCCAGGGTCTTCCGGATGGCCTCCTGGATCTCCGCCATGGAGGGCCAGATGTCCTTGAGGTAGACGGGCTTGCCGTTGGGGTCATGGCCCAGGGGCTCCGTGGTGAAGTCAATGTCCATGCGCCCCGCCAGGGCGTAGGCCACCACCAGCATGGGGCTCGCCAGGTAGTTGGCCTTCACGTGGGGGTTGATGCGGCCCTCAAAGTTCCGGTTCCCGGAGAGGACGGCGGCCACCACCAGGTTCCCCTCCTCCACCGCCTTGGCGATGTCCTCAGGAAGCGGCCCGGAGTTCCCGATGCAGGTGGTGCACCCGTAGCCCACCAGGTGGAAGCGGAGGGCCTCGAGGAAAGGCATGAGCCCGCTCATCTCCAGGTAGTCCGTCACCACCTTGGAGCCGGGGGCGAGGGAGGTCTTGACCCAGGGCTTGGTGTCCAGGCCCGCCTCCACGGCCTTCTTGGCGAGAAGCCCCGCCCCGAGCATCACCGAGGGGTTGGAGGTGTTGGTGCAGCTGGTGATGGCGGCGATGACCACGGAGCCGTGGGTGAGCTCAAACTCCTCGTCCTGCCGCTTTACCAGGACCTTCTTCTGGAGCTGGTCCTCGGAAAGCCCGAAGCCCCGTTCCTTCACCGGCTTGGTGAGGTGGAGGAGGAAGCTCTTCTTGACCTCCTTAAGGGGCACCCGGTCCTGGGGGCGCTTGGGGCCGGCGAGGGAGGGCTCCACCGCGCTTAGGTCCAGCTCCAGGTGCTCGGAGTACCGGACCTTCTCCTCGGCCTCCGGGGTGCGGAAGAGGCCCACCGCCTTGGTGTAGGCCTCCACCAGCTCCACGAGTTCCTCGGGGCGGCCCGTCTGGCGGAGGTAGTTCAGGGTCTCCTCGTCCACGGGGAAGAAGCCCATGGTGGCCCCGTACTCGGGGGCCATGTTGGCGATGGTGGCCCGGTCGGCCAGGGAGAGCTTGGCCACCCCGGGGCCGTAGAACTCCACGAACTTGCCCACCACCCCGTGCTTGCGCAGGATCTCGGTGATGGTGAGGACAAGGTCCGTGGCCGTGGCCCCCTCGGGAAGCTCGCCGAAGAGCTTGAAGCCCACCACCTTAGGGGCGAGCATGTAGTAGGGCTGGCCCAGCATCACCGCCTCGGCCTCAATGCCCCCCACGCCCCAGCCCAAAACCCCCAGGCCGTTCACCATGGTGGTGTGGCTGTCGGTGCCCACCAGGCTATCCGGGAAGGCCAGGGTGAGCCCGTCCCGCTTTTCGGTCATCACCACCTTGGCCAGGTACTCCAGGTTCACCTGGTGGACGATGCCCGTGCCCGGGGGCACCACCCGGAAGTTCTCCAGGGCCTGCTGGCCCCACTTGAGGAGGAGGTAGCGCTCCTTGTTCCTCTCGTATTCCTTCTCCACGTTGTAGAAGAAGGCGTAGGCCGTGCCGAAGGCGTCCACCTGCACCGAGTGGTCAATGACCAGGTCGGCGGGCACCACGGGGTTGATGCGCTTCGGGTCCCCGCCCCGCTTGGCCACGGCGTCCCGCATGGCGGCGAGGTCCACCACCGCCGGGACCCCGGTGAAGTCCTGGAGGATGACCCGGGCGAGCTTCAGGGGCACGTTGATCTCCCCGGGCTCGGGTTGCCAGCGGGCCAGGGCCTCTATGTCCTCCCGGGTGACCTGGTAGCCGTCCTCGTTGCGGAGGAGGCTTTCCAGCATCACCCGGATGGAGAAGGGGAGGCGGGAAACCTCCGCCACGCCCTTCCGCTCCAGCTCCAGGAGGTCGTGGTAGCCGTAGGTGCCGCTTGGGGTTTTAAGGGTTTTTAGGGTTTGGAAGCTGTCCTTCATGGTGCTCCTTTCCCTTCCCCCGTTCGGGAAAGAGGGCGTGCCACTCGCTTCTTTTGGGGGAAGATTCCAGCCCGAGGGGGGGCGCCCGCCCCGGCTTTCCTCACTATAGCACTTCCGTAGGTTCAGCTCCGCCCGCGCTCCCGGGCCCGGCGCCTTCTCCGCGAGGAGGGGGATGGCCCTCCCCCAGGTTCTCCGCCATGGCCTATAGGACGCGCTCGTGGGTCCGGTCCATGCCCCTAAGTACCCCACCGCGGTTTTTGCCGCGGCGGGGGCCCCAAAAGAGCTTTCCCACGGCCTAAGCTTGAGCATCCCGTGTTGCAAAGCCAAGGTGCGGGCACTTAGCGTAGCGCCTTGGGGGAGGGGGGCGTGTCCCACCCCAGGCCCTCGAGGAAGAGGAGGACCTCCGCCCTCACCTCCTCCCACAAGGCCTCCCGGGGGCGTTTGAGGGGCCTATCCCCCCTTTGGGCCCCGTAGGCCCCGAAGCCCGCGTGGTTTAAGCCCTCCACGAAGACCACCCGGGCCTTCTTGGGAAGCCTTTTGGCCTTCTTTCGGGCCTCCTCCGGGGGAAGGAGGCCGTCTTCCGTGCCGAAGAGGGCGAGGGTGGGGAAGGCCTCCTCGGAGAGGTCCTCCTCGGGGTAGGCGGCGAAGAGGACGAGGGGAAGCTTTTCTTGGGCCGCCACTCCCGCCGCCACCACCCCGCCCAGGCTGTGCCCGCCCACCGCCAGGGGGAGGCCAGGGTGGGCCCGCCCCGCCTCGAGGGCCCGCTCCTTCGCGAGGAGGGCGATGCCCTGGGGCACCTTGAGGAGGACCACCCCGTACCCCGCCTCCACCAGGGGGGCGAGGACGGGGGCGTAGGCCAGGGGGTCCACCCGCGCCCCGGGGTAGAAGGCGAGAAGGGCCTTGGGGGCTTTGGGGAAGAGCTCCAGGCCGTAGGGGGCTTCCTTCGGGACCAGGCCCGCCCGGCTTAGGTAGCCTTGGACCCAGGCCTCCGCCGGGTAGGGCCGGAAGAGGTAGAAGGTGGCCCCCACCAGGGCTCCCCCCAGGGCCAGGGCCAGGAGGAAGAGGAAGAGAAGGAGGCGCTTGGCCGCCATGCCTCACCTCAAGAGGGCTTCCTTGGCCCTGGCCCGTCGCCCCTCAAAGGCGTAGAAGGCGGCGGGAACCACGAATAGGGTGAGGAGGGTGGAGGAGAGGAGCCCGCCCAGGATGATGACCCCGAGGGGCCTCCGGTACTCCGCCCCTTCCCCGGTGCCCAGGAGGAGGGGAAGGCTGATGATGAGGACGGTGAGGGTGGTCATGAGGATGGGCCTGAGCCTGAGCCTCGCCGCCTCCACCAGGGCCGCCTTTAGGGGCATCTCCTCCATCCGGCGCACGGCGAAGTCCAGGAGGAGGATGGCGTTTTTGGTGACCAGGCCGATGAGCATCACCACCCCGAGCACGCTGATCACGTCCAGGCCCGTCCCCAGGAGGTAGGTGAGCCAGAAGGCCCCCACCAGGGCCAAGGGCACGGGGAGGAGGAGGTAGAGGGGGTAGCGCCAGGCGTTGAACTGGCTGGCGATGACTAGGTAGTTGAGGACCAGGGCCAGGAGGAAGGCCAGGGGGGCGAGGCGGGCGAGCTCCCCGGTGAAGCTCCCAAGGCCCGTGGCCAGAAGTTCCACCCCATCCCCCAGAAGGCCCTTTTCCCGAAGCTCCCGCTCCAGCTCCCGCTGGATCTGGAGGCTTCCCGGGGCCTCGGGGCGCAGGTTGACGTTGATCCCGGCGGCGTAGGCCTGGTTGCGGCGGGAGATGAGGGTGGGGCCGGGCCTCTCGGCGAAGCCCCCCAGGCTCCCGAGGGGCAGGAAGGCTTGGAGGGCGGGGGCGTAGACGGGAAGGGCAAGGAGGTCGGCCTCGCTCCCTAGGCGCAGGGGGTCGGCCTGGACCACCACGGGGAGCTCCTCCCCGCTCCTCCTCGCCGTGGCCGCCTGGACCCCCGAGAGGTAGAGCCTCAGGGCCTGGGCCAGGTCCTGGGGGGTGAGGCCGGTGCCGGAGAGCCGGGCCGGGTCCGGCACGAAGACCCTTTCCCGCTGGGTGGCCTCGAGGGTGCTCTTCACCGAGAGCACGTAGGGCTTCTTGGCGATCTCCTCCACGATCTCCCTCGCCCGCCTTTCCAAGAGGGCGCGGTCTGGGCTCACCAGGAAGAACTGGAGGTCGGCGTCCCCGGCCTCGGGGCCGGTCTGGGCCAGGACCCGGAGGTCCGCCCCCGGGAAGTCCTTGAGGGCCTCCCTGCCCTCCCGGTTGAAGGCCTCGGTGAGGGCGAAGATGTCCTCCCGCTCCCCCTTGGGCTTGAGGACGATCTGGAGCTGGACCCGGGAGGGGTCCCCCACCTGGGCCCCGCCCGTGGCGCTCGCCCCCACGATGGTCACCACCCGGGCCACGGCGGGGTGGGCCAGGAAGTAGGCTTCCAGGGCCCTTGCCGCCCGGTCGGAGACGGAAAGGGGGGTGTCCTTGGGCAGGAGGAGGGTGGCGGTGAGGACCCCGGTGTCCGAGCGGGGGGTGAAGTTGAAGGGGATGCGGGGCAGGATGGGGAAGAGGGAGAGGAAGGCCAAGAGGGCAAGCCCGAGGACCAGCCGGGGACGATGGAGGGCCCCTTGCAGGGCCTGGGCGTAGGCCTCGGTGAGGCGCCCCAAGGCCCCTTCCGCCCCCTGGTGGAGGAAGCGGGCGAGGGCCCCGAGGAGGGCCAGGAGGAGGCGGCCCAGGTAGCGCCCGAGGCCCAGGAGGGCGGGGTAGAGGACGAGGAGGAGAAGGTGGAGGGGGCCTTGGCGGGAGAGGAGGAAGGCCAGGGCGAGGCCGAGGAGGAGCCCAAGGGGGGCGCGGAAGCCCCGGCGGTAGGCCCAGGCGAGGTCCTGGGGGAGGAGGAGGGCCCCCTTGAGGGCCTCCTTGAGGGCGGGGGGTTCGGGGTCGGGGAAGTAGGCCAGGCGCACCGTGAGGAAGAGGAGGGCCTCGAGCCAGCTCACCGCGATGGCCGCCGCCATGCCGAGGCCAAACTGCTGGAAGATCTGGCCGATGAGCCCGGGGAGGAAGCTTATGGGGAGGAACACCGCAAGGAGGCTTAGCGTGGCCGCGGCCACGGCCACGCTCACCTCGCTCGCTCCCTTGAGCACCGCCTCCTTGGGGCCTAGGCCCATCCTGCGGTAGCGGTCTATGTTCTCCGCCACCACGATGGAGTCGTCCACCACGATGCCCACCGCCACGGTGAGGGCGAGGAGGCTGATGAGGTTGTAGGTGAAGCCGAGGAGCCCGAAGAGGAGGATGGCCCCGGAAAGGGTGATGGGGATAGCGAGGATGACGGAGAAAACGGAGTTGAGCTTGCCGAGGAAGACGAGGACCACCAAGGAGACGGCGAGGGCCGCCAAAAAGGCCTCCCGCACCGTGTCCAAAACCGCCGCCCGGATGAACCGGGTGGAGTCCAGGGCCACCTCGGCCCGGTACCCGGGGGGCAAGGGGATGGCCTCCAGGGCCCGCTTCACCCCTTGGGCCACGGCCACGGCGTTGGAATCGGGGGTCTTGACCACGGCGAGGAGCACGGCGGGGCGGCCGTTCACCCGGTTCAGGGTGGTGGGGGCCTCGCTTTCCTCCACCACCCGGGCCACGTCCCCCACCCGGAGGCCCCGGGAGGCGTCCAGGAGGAGGCCCGCCACCTCCTCCGCCCGAGCTGGGGTGGAGCGCAGGGTGTAGACCAGCCGCTTCTCCCCCTCGGTGAGGGCGCCCAAGGGGAGGTTCAGGGCCGAGGCGCCTATGGCCTGGACCACCTGCCCCCCTGCCACCCCCAGGGCCTGGAGGCGGTCCGGGTCCAGGTAGACCTTGAGGACCCGCCTCGGGGCCCCGGTGAGGCGGATGTCCGCCACCCCCGGCACCAGCTGGAGCCTGGGCTTTAAGGTGCGCTCGGCGTAGCGCAGGACCCGGGAGAGGTCCTCCCCGGGGGCCTCGAGGGCCAGGTAGAGGATGGGGCTCGCCGAGGGGTCAAACTTCTGCACCACCGGGGCCGAGGCGTCCTTGGGGAGGGCGCCCCGGGCCGCCGCCACCTTCTGGCTCACCTCCACCGCCGCCTGGTCCACGTTTACCCCCTGCCGGAACTGGAGGAAGACCAGGCTGAAGCCCTCGGTGGAGCTTGAGCCCAGGGTGTCCAGGCCGCTTAGGGTGGAGAGGGCGTCTTCCAGGGGCTTGGAGACCTGCTCCGCCACCTCCTCCGGGCCCGCCCCGGGGTAGCTGGTGGAGACCGCCACCACGGGCACGCTGAACCGGGGCAGAAGCTCCACCCCAAGCCCGAGGCCGAGGAGAAGCCCCACCAGCACCAGCCCCACGAAGATGGCGGTGGCGAAGACGAAGCGCTCCACGAAGAAGGCCACCAGGGGGTTTTCCCTCACCGCACCACCTCCACCGGGTCCCCCTCCCTAAGCCCCTCGGGTAGGGGATGGACCACCAGGGCCCCTTCGGGAAGGCCCTCCACCGCCACCCGGTCCCCCTCCTGGGCGAGGAGCCGCACCTCCTGCCGCCGGGCCTTCCCCTCCTCCACCCGGTAGACGAAGGCTTTGCCCTCCTCGGCCCTTAGGGCCCCCGCGGGGAGGAGAACGCCCTCGGCGAGGCGTTCCCGGTAGCGCACCTCCGCCGGGCCCGGGGTGAGGGGGGCTTGGGGCTTCAGCACCACCTCCACCAGCCGGGTCTGCCCCGGCAGGTCGGTCTTGCGGAGGAGGCGGGCCGCCACCTCCTTGCCGTCTTGCCGCAGGAGGAAGGGGGTTTCGGGGGAGAGGGCCGAGGCCTTCTCGGGGGGCAGGTAGACCTTGGCCAGGAGGTTTTCCGTGGTGGCCAGGCGGAAGGCCCGGCTACCCGTTCCTAGGAACTCCCCCTCCTTGGCGTAGACCTCCACCACCTCCCCGGCGAAGGGGGCCCGCACCACGCTCTCCCTGAGGTTCCGCTCCGCCTGGCGCACCTGGAGGCGGGCGGCCTCCACCTGGAGCTCCAAGAGCCGCACGTCCTCGGCCCGGTCCAGGCGGGCCAGGGCCTCCTTGGCGTTGGCGTAGGCGCTTTGGGCCTGCTGGTACTGGGCCTCGAGGGCCTTCAGGTCCAGGGGGGCCAAAGCCCCCACCTCCAAGAGGGCCCTTCCCTCCTCGTAGCGGCGCTTGGCCGCCTGGAGCTGGGCCTCCGCGGCCTTTAGCTGGGCGAGAAGGGCGGCCCGGCTTCCCGAAAGCTGGCTCCTGGCCCGCTCCAGGTTGGCCTCGGCCTGGGCCAGGGCGAGGCGGGCCTGGGCCAGGGCTTCCTGGAAGGGGGCGGGGTCCAGAAAGACCACCCCCTCCCCCGCCCTGACCCGGCTTCCCGGGGGCAGGGCGCGCACCACCCGCCCGGCGGCTCCCGCGGCCACCAGGCTGTCCTTTTCCGCCTGCAGGGAGGCGGAAGCCCGGGCCTCCCGTTCCAGCGCCCCGCGCCTCGCCTCCACCACCCGGACCTGGGCCCGGGGAGGGCCTTCCTGGGCGGGGCCGGGGGCTTCGGCCTTCCTCGGGCCGCAGGCGAAGAGGAGGAGGGGAAGGAGCAAGAGAAGAGGCCTCATGGTTCACCTCGAGGCCAGAAGGCCGTAGTGGGCCTTCAGGTAGGCGTGCTTGGCCTGCTCCTGGGAAAGCTCCGCCTGGAGGAGGGAAAGCTCCGCCTGGAGGAGGCTTAAGCGGCTCGCAAGGCCCGCCCGGAAGCGCTTCTCCTCGGCGGCGTACCGCTCCTTGGCCGCCCGGTAGGCCTCCTCGGCGGCCTTCACCCCCTGGAGGAGGGGGGAAAGCTGGGCGTAGCGGGCCTCGAGGCCTACCCGGAGGGAGCGCTCCAGGTTTTCCAGGTTGGTCCCCACCGCCTTGATCTGGTCCTCCAGGGCCTCTATGTCCTTCCTGGGGGCGAAGCCCTCGTCCAGGAGGCCCCGCTGGAAGCGGAGGAGCTCCAGGGACTGCCGGAGCTGGAGCAGGTCGGCGTGGGCCCGCAGGAGGTCCTCCACCACCCCCTTTTCCGGCAGGGGGGGAAGCTCGGCCACGGGCTCAGGCTTCCAGGGGCCCACCAGGTTTTCCAGGGCGGCCCTGGCGCTCTCCAGGCCCTTTTGGGCCAGGTCCAGGTTCTTCCTGGCCTCCAGCACCCGGTTGCTCGCCTCCAGGAGGTCCAAGGAGGTGGCCCCGCCCCCCTTGGCCCGCACCTCAGCGGCCTTTAGGGAAAGCTCCGCCACCTCCAGGGCCTTCGCCGCCAGGCGCGCCTGGATCCCGGCCTCCAGGGCCTGGGTGTAGGCCGCCACCAGGTCGCTTTCCGCCTGGGCCAGGGCCCTTCGGTACTTGGCCTCGGCCAGGGCCAGGGCCTGCCGGGCCTGGAGCTCGGAGAGGGGGGTGAGGAGGGGGTCCTGGAGGAGGCGGGCCAGGTCCTTGGCCTTGGCCTCCACCTCCATGCGGGCCAGGGTGACGCCCGCCGCCTCCTGGGCCTTCTTCAGGGCCTCGGGAAGGGGCTGGGCCAGGGCGGGAAAGAGCAGGAAAAGGGCAAGAAGGGCTTTCTTCACGGGTTCACCTCCAAAAGTTCGCCGTAAAGCTGGTAAAGCTCCATCCGTTTGCTCAAGAGGTCGCTTTGGGCCTGCAGGAGGGCGAGCTCCGCCTGCAAGAGGCCGAGCTCCGCCTGCAGGAGGGCGAGGGGGCTTTCCAGGCCGAGTTCCAGGCGCTTTTGGACCTCCTCCAGGGCCCTTTCCTGGGAACCCCTCCGGAGGTAAGCCAGGGCCAGGGCCGCCTCGGCGCTCTGGAGGGCGCTCTTCAGGCTTGCCTCCTGGAGCCTGGCCTGCTCCTCCGCCGCCTTCAGGGCCGCCTCCGCCCCCTTCAGCTGGGCCTGGGCGGCCTCGAGGCCCGAGAGGAGCCCGGGGGAGAGGGTGAGGGAGAGGGTGAGCCGGAGCTCCTCCTTGGCGCGGTAGCTCCCCCCCGGTACCTGGGTGGGGGGGCGGGCGGGGTCAGCGCGGGTGTAGGAGAGGGTGGGCTGGAGGGTGCGGCTTCCCAGGCTTAGGGCCAGGGTATCGTTTCCCGAGGGGTAGAGGAGGTAGCTCGCCTGCGCCTGGGGCAGGAGGTTCCTCAGGGCGCTCTGGTAGGAGATTTCCGCCTCCAGGACCGCGAGCTTGGCCTCCTCCACCGCCAGGTAGGCCCCTCCCCTGGGCGGGGGGATCTCCGGGAGAGGCTTCCCGAGGTCCACGAGGCCCTCCGCCGCCCTCCTTGCCAGGTCCACCCCCCGCCTGGCCTCCTCCAGGCGGTTTTCCGCCTCCTTCAGGTTGAGCTCCGCTTCCCGGAGCTCCTTGGGGCTCGCCTGGCGCTTCCTGGCCGCCTCCAGGGCCTTTTGGGCAAGCTCCAAGGCCTTCCGGGCAACCCTCTCCCCCAGGAGGGCCTGCTGGTAGCGGCCCCAGGCGGCCACCGCCTGGGCCTGGAGGGCGGAGAGGGTGCGGCGGTAGCCCAGCTCGGCCCGCCTCAGGGCGATCCGGGCCCGTTCCCGCCCGTCGGCCACCTCCCCGAAGGGGAAGGGGGTGAGGGAGAGGGCCAGGGTGAGGCTTCCCGTGGCGGCGGGAAGGCTTCCGCAGAGGGCCTCCGGCGCGCACTCGTACCCTAGGCGGGCGTAGCTCCCCTGGACCTGGAGGGCCAAGGGGCTTTCCTGGGCCTCCAGGGCCTTCCTGGCCGCCTCCAGGTAGGCCGCCCCTTGCCGGGCCAGGGGGTGGTCCTGGAGGGGGGCCAGGGCCCCTTGGGCCAGGGCGGGGGCCAGGAGGAAGGGGAGGAGGGCCTTACGCATCCTCCCCCCCCGTGAGCTTCCGCAGGAGGTCGCGGAAGAGGAGGAGCTCATGGGCCTCGAGCCGGGCGAGGCGCTGGCCGAAGAGGGAAAGCCAGGCGGCCTGGAGCCTCTCCGCCACCTCCAGGCCCCTCTGGGTGAGGCGGAGGTGGAGTCGCCTGCGGTCCAAGGGGTCAAGCTCCCGCTTCAGGAGGCCCCCCTCCTCCAGGGAGGCCAGGAGGTGGGAGACCTGGGAGGGCTGGACCTCCAGGTGCTCCGCCAGGCGGGAAGGGGCGCTCACCCCTTCCTTGACCAGGCGCAGGACCTCGGCCTGCAGGAGGGAGAGGCCCTCTTGGGCGAAGGCCTCCTTGGCCTGGGCCAGGAGGAGGCGCATGAGGGCGTAGCCCAGCTGGGAAAGCTCTTGCACCAGGGGGGCGGGCGGTCCGTTCATACCCTTCAACTATACACAAGCCTAAAGGGAAAAACGGGGGCTGGGCCACCCTTTCGTGTACAATGGCGAAAGGTGATATGGACAGACCTCCCAGTCGGTGGCTCTTCCTCCTGCCCTTCGGCTCCCTAGCCCTGGCCCAGTCCCAAGCGCCAAGCCCCCTGGAAATCCTCTCTCTGGCCGGCCTTCTCTTCCTTTCCGCCGCCTTCTCCGCCAGCGAGACCGCCTTCACCGCCCTTTACCCCTGGAAGCTCAAGGAGCTGGCCGAGGCTAAAGGCGGGCCCTTCCGCCTCCTGGCCCAGGACATCACCCGCTTCCTCACCACCATCCTGGTGGGCAACAACCTGGTGAACATCGCCGCCACCGCCTTGGTGACGGAGCTCGCCACGGAAGCCTTCGGCTCGGCGGGGGTGGGGGTGGCCACGGGGGTCATGACCTTCCTCATCCTCTTCTTCGGCGAGATCACCCCCAAGTCCTTGGCGGTGCACCACGCGGTGGCCGTGGCCCGGCTGGCGGTCTGGCCCATCTACTTCCTCTCTATCCTCCTCTACCCCGTGGGCCGCTTCTTTAGCTTCATTTCGGGGACCCTCCTTCGCCTCTTGGGCCTCGAGCCCCGGGACGCTTCCCTGGTCTCGGAGGAGGAGCTCAAGCTCATCCTGGCGGGGGCGGAGGAGGCGGGCACCATTGAGGCCCAGGAGGAGGAGATGATCCACTCCATCCTGGAGCTGGAGGAGACCCCGGTGCGGGAGATCATGACCCCCCGGGTGGAGATGGTGGCCATAGAGGCCGAGGCCACCCTGGAGGACTTCCTCCACCTCTTCCGCGAGCACCGCTACAGCCGGGTGCCCGTCTACCGGGAAAGCGTGGACCACATCGTGGGGGTGGCCTACGCCCAGGACCTCCTCACCTACTACTGCGAGGAGGACCTGAAGCGGCGCACCGTGGCCTCCATCGCCCACCCCCCCTATTTCGTCCCCGAGAACATGGACGCCTGGACCCTCCTCAAGGAGCTCAGGCGCCGCAAGGTGCACCTGGCTATCGTGGTGGACGAGTTCGGGGGCACGGCGGGCCTCGTGACCCTGGAGGACGTCATGGAGGAGATCGTGGGGGAGATCTACGATGAGACCGACGAGCCCGAGGACGCCCCCATCAAGCGCCTCCCCGACGGGACCCTTTCCATCCAGGCCCAGACGCCCATAGACGAGGTCTCCGAGGCCTTGGGGGTGGAGCTTCCCGAGGGGGAGTACGACACCCTCTCCGGCTTCCTCTACGAGCAGTTCGGGCGCATCCCCGGGGTGGGGGAGAGCGTGGAGTGGCAGGGCTTCCGCTTCGTGGTGGAGAGCGCCGACCAGAGGCGCATAGACCGGGTGCGGGTGGAGCGGCTGGTGGAGCATGAGGAAGATTAAAGAGATCCTGGAGGCCCACGTGGGGCGGGCCTACGCCCCCTACTCGGGCTTTCCCGTGGTGGCCCTGGTGGAGGCGGAAGGGGAGTTTTTCCTGGGGGTGAACGTGGAAAACGCCTCCTTCCCCCTTTCCCAGTGCGCCGAGAGGAACGCCGTGGCGGCCATGGTTCTTGCGGGGAAGCGCCGCCTGGAGCGGGTGCATATTTATAGCCCCAAGGGGCCCATCCCCCCTTGCGGGGGGTGCCGCCAGGTCCTCATGGAGTTCGGCGGGCCCGAGGTGGAGGTGGTCCTCCACGGGCCTGAGGAGGAGGTGCGCACCACCTTGGGGGCCCTCCTCCCCCTGGCCTTCCGCCTTTAGAGCTCCAGGACCAGGGTTTCCGTGAAGAAGCCCGGGACCTCGAGGCGGAGCTCCAGCCGTCCGCTTCCTCGCTCAAGCCCGGGCCTCAGGCCCACCACCTGGACCCTCCCCTCCCCCCTCGCCGGGAGGTCCGCCTGCACCAGGAGGCGCTGGCCCAGAAGGACCAGGGCGCCCTCGGCCCGGAGGGGAAGAGGGTTCGGGTTTTCCAGGAAGAGGTTGACCCCGGCCCGGCGCACCCTAGGGGGCTCCAAGGGGAAGGCGAGGCGGGTCCGGAAAAAGGTGAGCCTTTGGCCCAGGGTCTCCCCCTCCAGGGCCACCTCCGCGCCCTCCCGGGAGAGGAGGGCCCGGGCGGTGGCCAGGGCCGCCCCTGGGGTGAGCCTTACCGGGAGGGCCACCTCCTCCTCCCCCGGGGGAAGGGTGCGGTCCAGGGGCACCACCACCTCCCCGAGGCGCAGGCGGGTCCCGAAAGCGGAAAGGGGGAGGGGGAAGGGGTTGGGGTTCTTGAAGCCCACCCGCACTTCCAGGAGGAGGGCGGGCTCCGGGGAAAGCTCCAGGCCCCGGAGGTTCGCCCCCAGGAAGCGGGCCTCGGGGGCGAGGGGCCTCGGAGCGCAGGCGGCCAGGGCCAAAACGGCGAGCAGGAGCGCTTTTCTCATACTTTTACCTCCCTATCAATATTACATCCACCCCTCGGCCCGTAGGTCCTCGAGGAGGGGAAGGAACTCGGGCCACCAAGGGGCAAGGGGGCCTGGGGTGGCCCGCGGGCAGGCCCAGGTGCCTAAGGGCCTGCTTGAGGAGGGGCACGCCCCCTTTGGCCAGGAGGTCCCCCAAGGGAAAAAGCCTCCGCTGCAGGACCTGGGCTTCGGCCAAGGCGCGGAAGGCTTCCGCGTCCAGGCGGCCCTCCCGGTCAAAGGGGGTCGGGATGGGAGGAAGGATCATGGAAGCCTCCTCCAAGAGCCTACCAGGAAAAGGAGGTGGAGGGCGTAGGCCAGGAGGAGGAGCCCTGGGCCCTGGCCCTGGAGGAGCCTTAGGAGGCCGAAGGCGGCGAGGAGGAGAAGGAGGAGGCCAAGCCCTCCGGAAAAGCCCAGGCTCCCCGGCACGAAGAGGCGCACGAAGAGGGCCCAGGTCGGAGGGGGCTCCTTCCTGCGCCGGGGCAGGAGGAAGGCCAGGAGGTGGTAGAGGAGGAGCAGGAAAAAGCCCAGGGCCGCCCAGGTCCGGGCCCTTTCCGGCAGGGGAAGGGGAAGCCGACCTACCCCTTTGAGGAAGTCTTCCCCCAGGCGGAAAAGCTCCACCCGAAGCAGAGCGGCGTAAAGGGTGCGGAGGCTTGGCCCCGGCTCCCGCCCGCCCCAGGGGTCCTCCCCTAGGCCCAGGGAGGAGCGGATGGGGCCGTCAAAGGGGGCCTTCTCGTAGGCCTGGACGAGGCCCGTTTTCCCTAAGGCCAAGGCGAAGGGGAGGTTCGCCCCTTCCAGAAGCCCCTTGGCCTCCTTGGGGTTTTCCGGAAGGAGGGCGTAGCCCAAAAGGGCCCTTACCTCGGGCAGGGGAGGCTGTTCCCGAAGCCAGGCCTGGGCCTCGAGGGTGCGCAAGGTACCCCGGTCCAGGGGGGGAAGGGCGAGGGCGGTGCGGGCCCCTTGGTCCAGGCCGTAAAGGACCCCCGCTCCTCCCAGAAGGAGGAGGAGGACGAGGGCCAGGACCCTTTCCCCTAAGCTGGCGTAGGCCAGGCTCAGGTGGCGGAGGCGCAGGAGGGGGTGGCGGAGGTACCCCCCGAGGAAGCCCCCCAGCGCCCTGAGGTCCTGGAGCTGGGCCGGGAGGTAGTAGAGGAAGAGGTAGAGGAGGAGGGCCAGGTAGGCCAGGCCCAGGGCGTAGAGCCCCTGGGGCAAAAAGGAGAGGTCCGGGGGCATCCAGGCCCGGAGGTACTTGACGGCCTCCCGAAGCCTCAGGGCCCTTTCGGGTTGGCCCTGGGCCTCGAGGGCCTCGGCCATTTCCAGGAAAAAGGCCAGGGAGTTCGGGAAAAGCGGGGTGTAGCGGAGGAGGGTTTCAGTGAGCCGCCAGGAGCCTTCCGGGTCCTTAGCGCTTAGGGCGCGGGCGGCTTGGGCCATGCGCCGCACCCCTTCCTGGCCGAAGAAGAGTTCGGGGCGGTGCCCTCGGCTCCTTAGGTCCTCCCCGTAGGCCTGGAGGTCCTCGGGGCTTAGGGCCTCGGGGGGAAGGGCCCAGTAGGCGAAGTAGGGCCAGGGCCTGGGGGGATTTAGGGCCTCCAGAAGGGGTTTCAGGGACCTAAGGTCTTCTTCGCCCCCGGCGAAGGGCAAGGGGGGAAAGGGGATGGGCAGGACCCAGTCCCCCGCCAGGAGGGCCTCGGGCCCCGGGCGCAGGGCCACCACCCGCTTGGGGGCGAAGTGGAAGCGGACCTCCTCCTGCTTAAGGCTCGCTTCCACCACCAGAAGCCCCTGGGCCACGAAGGCCCGGTCCCCTTCCACCAGGGGGCCGAGCCAAGGGCCTTCCGGAAGGGAAAGCCGCCCCCAGGGGAGTTCCAAGCCCCCCTCCACCAGCCTGGGCTGGGCCGGGGCCAGGGCGGTGAAGCGCCCCTCCAGCACCCCCGAGGGCAGGGAGAGGCGCACCCGGTACTCCCCGGGGGCCTCGGGGGTGAAGGGGAGGCGGAAGCCTCCTTCCCTGGGCTCTACCTCCAGGGCGGCGGCTCCCTGGGGCCCCAGGACCTCCAGGGGGAAGCGGCCCTGCGGCAGGCCCTTGCCCTCCAGGAAGAGGGCCTCCCCTACCCGGGCGGTCTCCGGCAGGAGGAGGGCCTGGCTCAGGGCGGGAAGCCAAAGGAAGGCCAAGGCGATCCAGCGGCGCATGGGGTTATTCTACCGGTATGGGCCTTCTGGACATGATCGGTCCGGTGATGGTGGGGCCTTCCTCCAGCCACACGGCGGGGGCCTGCCGCCTCGCCCTCCTCGCCCGCCATCTCCTGGGGGAAAAGCCCAAAAGGGTGGAGTTCGGCCTCCACGGCTCCTTCGCCAAGACGGGGAAGGGGCACGGCACCCACCTGGCCTTGGCCGCGGGGGTCTTGGGCCTCACGCCCGACGACGAGAGGCTCAAGGAGAGCCTCTCCCTGGCGGAAAGGGAGGGGGTGGAGGTGGTCTTCAAGGAGGTGGAGCTCGGGGACGTCCACCCCAACACCGTGCGCATGGTGCTGGAGGGGGAGAAGGAGCGCCTCACCGTCACCGGGAGTTCCCTGGGCGGGGGGCTCGTGCGGATCTTTGACCTGGACGGCTTTGAGGTGCGCATCACGGGAAGCGCCCCCACCCTGGTGGTGAAGAACGTGGACACCCCGGGGGTGGTGGCCCGGGTGGCCCGCATCCTGGCGGACGACGAGGTGAACATCGCCTACCTCACCGTGAGCCGGAAGAAGCGGGGCGGGGAGGCCATGATGAGCATTGAGATGGACCGCCCCCTCTCCGAGGTGCCCCTCCGCTACCTGGAGCACCTCTCCTACATCCTCTGGGTGCGGCAGATCCCCCCGGTCATGGGCTGAGCTGGGCGCTTAAAAGGAGGCGCCGGGGGGGAGTTCCAGGCGCAAGGAGGCCCCGCCCAGGAGGCTTGGGCCCGAGGTAAGCCGTCCTCCCTGGGCCTCGGCCACCCTTTTTGCGGTGTAGAGGCCAAGCCCGGAGCTTCCCCGAGGGCCTTCCCCCTGGCGGAAAGGCCGCGCTAAGGCTTCCAGGGGCAGGGGGAGGCCAGGGCCGTCGTCTTCCACCTGCAAAGCGCCCTCCTCCACCCGCACCCGCACCCGGCTTTTGGCGTGGCGCAGGGCGTTTTCCAAGAGGTTGGCGAGCGCCCTTTCCAAGAGGAGCCTCTCCCCCCGGGCAAGCCCCGCCCCCTCCACCTCCAGGCGGAGCCCCCGCCTTTCGGCCTCCTCCCGGTAGCGCAGGAGGAGGTCCTCCGCCAGGGCCCGCAGGTTCAGGGTCTCCCGCTGGGGGGGACGGGCCTCGAGGCGGGCCAGGGCGAGGAGGTTTTCCGTGAGGCGGTAGCCCCGGGAAAGCTCCTCCTTGAGGGCGCGGAGGAGGGCGATGCGCCGCTCCTTTCCCAGATCGTCCGCCCTCTCCAGGTAGTCCAGTAGGCGCAGGGCGGAAAGGAGCGGGGTCTTGAGGTCGTGGGCCAAGGCGGCATAGAAGGCCTCCCTGGCCTCCTGGAGCTCGGCGATCCGCTCCAAAAGCTCGGCGAAGCGCCGCCTCAGCTCGGCCACCTCGCGCGGGGGAGGCTCCTTGGGGGAGGGGAGCCTCAGGGCGCTCACCGGCCCCTCCCGCAAGGAGAGGTAGGCCAGGGCCCGGGTAAGCTCCTCGAGGGGCCTGAGGAGGCTTTGGGCCAGGAGGTAGCCCACCAGGGCCGAGACCGAGGCCAAAAGGGCGAGCCAGAGGAGGAGGGAGGGCCACGGGCCCCCGCCCAGGAAGCCCAGGAGGAGGGCCAGGACCAGGTTGGGCAGGAAGGCGAGGAGGGCGATGACCAGGGCGAGCCTAGCCCTTAGGCTCATCCCGACCCGCCGAGAGCACCGCCAGGAAGGCCTCCTGGGGCACCTCCACCTTGCCGATGGCCTTGAGCCGCTTCTTCCCCTCCTTCTGCTTCTCCAATAGCTTCTTCTTCCGGGTCACGTCCCCGCCGTAGCACTTGGCGAGGACGTCCTTCCTCAGGGCCTTCACCGTGGCCCGGGCGATGATCTTCCCCCCGATGGCCGCCTGGATGGGCACCTCAAAGAGCTGCCTGGGGATGACCTCGGCCAGCTTGTCCACGATGGTCCGGGCCATGGCGTAGGCCTTCTCCCGGTGGGCGATGAAGGTGAGGGCGTCCACGGGCTCCCCGTGCACCAGGACGTTCACCTTCACCAGGTCCCCGGGCCGGTAGCCCGCCTGCTCGTAGTCCATGGAGGCGTAGCCCCGGGAGAGGCTTTTTAGGCGGTCGTGGAAGTCGTAGAGGATCTCGGCGAAGGGGACCTCGTAGACGAGCTCCACCCGCCTCTGGGCCCCGGGGAGGTAGGTCATGTTGAGGAGCCTGCCCCGCTTCTCCTGGAGGAGTTGCATGATGCTCCCCACGTACTCCTCGGGGGTGAAGACGGTGAGCTTCACGTAGGGCTCCAGGATCTCCTCCACCTTGGTGGGGTCGGGGAGGTCGGCGGGGTTTAGGACCTCCACCTCCTCCCCGCTTTTGAGCCGCACCCGGTAGACCACGCTCGGGGCGGTGGCGATGAGGGAGAGGCCGAACTCCCTTTCCAGCCTCTCCTGGACGATCTCGGCGTGGAGGAGGCCGAGGAAGCCACAGCGGAAGCCGAAGCCCAAGGCGGTGGAGGACTCGGGCTCAAAGGTGAGGGCGGCGTCGTTGAGCTTCAGCTTCTCCAGGGCGTCCCGGAGCCTGCCGTAGTCCCCCGAGTCCACGGGGTAAAGCCCGGCGAAGACCACGGGCTTGGCCGGGCGGAAGCCGGGGTAGGGGGAGGGGGTGGGGCGGTCCGCCAGGGTGAGGGTGTCCCCCACCTGGACGTCGTGGATGTCCCGGATGGCGGCCACGAGCCAGCCCACCTCCCCGGCGGAAAGCGCTTCCGTGGGCACGAGGCCCTGGGGGGTGAAGACCCCCACCTTGTCCACGGTGAACTCCTTGCCCGTGGAGTAGACCCGGATCCGGTCCCCGGGCCGCACCCTGCCCTCAAAGAGGCGGAGGTAGGGGATCACCCCCTGGTAGGCGTCGTACACGGAGTCAAAGATGAGGGCCTTCAGGGGGGCCTCGGGGTCCCCCTTGGGGGGCGGGATGCGCTTCACGATGGCCTCGAGGATCTCCTCCACCCCCTCCCCCGTCTTCCCCGAGGCGAAGATGGCCTCGTCGGCGGGGAGGCCCAAGACCTCTTCCAGCTCCAGGGCCACCTCCAGGGGGCGGGCGTTGGGGAGGTCTATCTTGTTGATCACCGGGATGATGGCGTGCCCGTGCTCTAAGGCCATGTAGAACTTGGCCAGGGTCTCCGCCTCCACCCCCTGGCTCGCGTCCACCACGAGAAGCACCCCCTCCACCGCCGCCAGGGCCCGGGAGACCTCGTAGGTGAAGTCCACGTGCCCCGGGGTGTCAATGAGGTGGAAGGTGTACTCCTCCCCGTCCTTGGCCCGGTAGTTCACCCGCACCGCGCTGGCCTTGATGGTGATGCCCCGCTCCCGCTCAAGCTCTAAGGAGTCCAGAAACTGCTCCCGCATCTCCCGCTCGCTCACCGCGTGGGTCATCTGCAGGATGCGGTCGGCCAGGGTGGACTTGCCGTGGTCCACATGGGCAATGATGGAGAAGTTGCGGATGCGGCTTAGGTCCATCCTTACCATCCTCCGGGCTCCTTCGGGCAAAGTCAAGCAGCCCTGGGGCCGGCGCCTTAAGCGGCCTTCTGGTCCCGTCCTTTCCGCAACTGCTTCCAGAAGACCACCAGGGCGCTCACCACGTAGATGGAGCTGTAGGTCCCCACGAAGATGCCCACGAAGATGGCCAGGGCGAAGTCCCGGAGGACGCTTCCCCCCAGGAAGAGGAGGGCGAGGATGGGGAGGAGGGTGGTGAGGCTCGTCATCACCGTCCGGGAAAGGGTCTGGTTGATGGAGCGGTTGACGAGCTCGGCGTAGGGAAGCCCCCGGAGGAGCTTCTGGTTCTCCCGGATGCGGTCCGAGACCACGATGGAGTCGTTGATGGAATAGCCCACCACGGTGAGGAGGGCGGCGATGGTGGGGATGGAAAACTCCAGGCCGAGGAGGCTATACATCCCCGCCACGATGGCCACGTCGTGGGCCACGGCCAGGACGCTCGTCACCCCAAAGGTCCAGTCAAAGCGGAAGGCCACGTAGATGAGGATGAGCCCAAGCCCCACCAGAACGGCCATAAGGGCGTTTCGCCTGAGCTCCGAGCCGATGGCCGGTCCCACGGTCTCCGAGGTGAGGACGAGGGCCTTAAGCTCCGCAGAGAAGAGCCTTTCCAGCTCCAGGCGCTTTTCGTCCGAAAGTGGGGGAAGCTTCACCGAAAACTCCTTGGCCAGGGCGGTGGGGGCCTGGACCTCGGTGATCACCGCTTCCTTGGCGGGGAAGCCCCTCTCTTCCAGGAAGCGCCGGAGGGTGTCCACCTTTACCTCGGGACCCACCCTTAGGGTGAGGGCGGTGCCCCCGGTGAAGTCAATGGAGTAGTTGAAGCCCTTGGTGAGGGCCACGGCCCCGGCGAGGAGGGCGAGTAGGAGGGAGATAGCGGTGATGTACCGGGCGGGACCCATGAAGTTGAAGCGGGGGTCCACCAGCCACATGGGGGGGCGGATCTCCCCCCGGTCCGCCAGGCGCTCCAGGAGGTGGCGGCTGAAGACCAGGTTGGAGAAGACGCTGGCCACCACCCCGATGGCCAGGATGACGGCGAAGCCCCGCACGGGCCCGGTGGCGTACTGGTAAAGGGCGGCCGCCGCCAGGAGGTGGGCGATGTTCACGTCCAGGATGGTGAGGGTGGAGTGGCGGAAGCCCTCGGGGATGGCCTGGCGGAACTTTTTCCCGGCCCTGAGCTCCTCCTTGATCCGCTCAAAGGAGAGCACGTTTCCGTCCACCGCCGCCCCCAGGGTGAGCACGAGGCCGGCGATGCCCGGGAGGGTCAGGGTGGCCCCAAGGCCCGAGAGGAGGCCCAGGATGAGCACTGAGGTGTAGATGAGGCCCAAAGAAGCCACGAGGCCCAGGTGGAGGCCGTAGTAGGCGAAGATGAGGAGGAAGATGGCCAGGGTGCCGATGAGGGCGGAGCGGATCCCCGCCTGGATGGCGTCCTGGCCCAGGGTGGGGCCGATGGCCCGGATCTCCGCCACCTTGAGGGGGACGGGCAGGGCGCCCGAGCGGAGGACGAGGGCGATCTCGCTGGCCTCCTCGAGGCCCGAGAGCCCCTCTATGACCGCCTGCCCCCCGGTGATGGCCTGGCGGATCACGGGAGCGGTGTAGACCTTGCCGTCCAAAACGATGGCGAGCCGCTTGCCCACGTTTTGCCGCGTGACCTCCTCAAACTTCTTGGCCCCTTCCGGGGTGAAGGTGAGGGCCACCTGGGGGCGGCCGAACTGATCGAAGACCGCCCGGGCGTCGGCCAGGTCCGCCCCGGTGAGGAGGGGCGGGCCGAGGTCCTCGGGCTTGATGAGGTCCTTCTCCAGGTCCTCCCGCTTGAGGCGGGGGTTCTCCCTTAGGGCCTGGTTGATCTGGGCCACGGTGGTGCCGGTGGCCCCGTCCTTAAGGATGCGGAACTCCAGCACCGCCCGCTGGCCGATGAGCTTGAGGGCCCGGTCCTGGTCCGCCTGGGAGAGGCCAGGGAGCTCCACCACGATGCGCCTTTGCCCCTGGATCTGGATGAGGGGCTCGGCTACTCCCAGGGCGTTGATGCGGTTTTCCAGGACGGCCCGGGCCTTTTCCAGGTCGTCGGGGGTGGGGTTTTCCACATCGGCCTCGAGGAGGACGCGCAACCCTCCTTTGAGGTCCAACCCGAGTCGGATCTTGGGCTCCTGGGGGGCCCACGGCTTCCAGACGAGGAGCAAAGCCCCCAGGAAGAGGGCGAGAAGAAAGATTTCTGTGGTCCACTTGCGGTTCATAACCGAACTCCTTTTCCTCCTGGCGCAAGCGGGTCAGGAGGGACCCGCCTGGCCTTAGCTAAGGGCTCTTGGCCTAGGGTCTTTTGAGGCCTTCCAACCGGCGTGGGGCGCTTAGCCCCCCTCCAGCTGCAGGCGGCGGAAGAGGAGGTAAAGGGGCCTCCCAGGGGTGGGGGCTTTAGGGGGAGCGGAAGCGAGGACCCTGGCCCCCAGGGCCTGAGCGAGGCCCCTTTCCGCCTTGGCCGAAAGGAGGAGAAGGGGGAGGGAAGGGGTGCGGTCCTCCTTGAGGACCACCGCCGCGCTCCCCGAGGCCAGACCCGCCTCCGCCTTGGCCCGGGGAGAGGGGAGAAACACCCCCTGAAGGAGGAGGGCGAAGGCCCCCAAGAGCGCCGCGCTTCCCCGAAGCACCCCTCCTCCTAGGCGGGCACCTCCACCATCTGGAAGGCCTCCACGATGTCCCCTTCCTGGAAGGCGTCAAAGCCCTCGAGGCCCAGGCCGCACTCGTACCCCTGGGCCACCTCCCGCACGTCCTCCTTGAAGCGCTTGAGGCTGGCGATGCGCCCCCGCCAGATCTCCTCCCCCTTGCGCAGGACCCGCACCTCGGCGTTCCGGGGAATCCGGCCCTGGAGGACCATGCACCCCGCCACCTGCTTGCCCGTGGGCAGGCGGAAGATGGCCCGCACCTCGGCCCGGCCCAGGACCTCCTCCTTGTACTGGGGCTCCCTCTGCCCCTTCACCATGCTCCGCACCTCGTCAATGAGGTCGTAGATGATGCGGAAGGTCTTGAGGAGGACCCCCTTTTCCTCGGCCTTCTTCTTCACCGCGCCCGGGGGGTTCACCCCGAAGGCCAGGATGGCCGCATTCGCCGTCTGGGCCAGGAGGACGTCGGACTCCGTGGGGGCCCCCACCTGGGCCAGGAGCACGTTGATCTTCACGTCCTCGGCGCTCTCCCGGGCCAGGATGTGCTGGATGGCCTCGAGGGAGCCCTGGGTGTCGGCCCGGAGGATGAGGTTCACCTCCTTTTTGCCCTCCTCCTGGAGGCTCCTCAGGAGGTCGGCCATGGTCTTGGGGCGGCGCTCCTTCTCCGCCTCCTCCCTGGCCCGCCTCTCTTCCTTCCGCTCCTCGGCGATCTCCTTGGCGGCCTCGAGGTCCGGCACCCACTCCACCACGTCTCCGGCGTGGGGGAGTTCCTGGAAGCCCAGGACCTGCACCGCGCTTCCCGGCCCCGCCTCCTTGCGCTGGTTGCCGTCGGCGTCCATCATGGCCCGGATCCGCCCATAGACCTCGCCCGCCACCACGTAGTCTCCCACGCGGAAGGTTCCTTGCTGCACCAGCATGTTGGCGATGACCCCGGCCTGCTTGTCCAGCTTGGACTCCAGGATCACCCCCTTGGGCTCGGCGTTCGGGTCCGCCCGGTAGTCCTCGAGCTCCGCGAGGAGGAGGATCATCTCCAAGAGGTCCTGGACCCCCTGCCCCGTCTTGGCGCTGATGGGGACAATGATGGCGTCTCCCCCGTACTCCTCGGGGACGAAGCCCCGCTCCATGAGCTGGCGCTTCACCTTCTCGGGGTCCGCTTGGGGCAGGTCCATCTTGTTGATGGCGAAGATCATCTTGGCCCCGGCCGCCTTGGCGTGGGCGATGGCCTCCTCCGTCTGGGGCATGATGCCGTCGTCGGCGGCGATGACGATGACGGCGATGTCCGCCACCCTCGCTCCCCGCTGCCTTATGGTGGTGAAGGCCTCGTGCCCCGGGGTGTCAATGAAGACCACGGTGCCCCCGGGCGTCTTCACCTCAAAGGCGCCCACGTGCTGGGTGATCCCCCCGGCCTCCTTCTCGGCGATCCGGCTTTTGCGGAGGTAGTCCAGGAGGGTGGTTTTCCCGTGGTCCACGTGGCCCATGATGACCACCACGGGAGGGCGCCTTGGGAGGCTTTTCCGGCGCTCTTCCTCGGCGAGCTTCTCCTGGAGTCCCCGTTGCTCCTTGACGAGCTCCCGCACCGCCTCGGCGTCCTCCTCGGTGAGGGTGGAGGCGTGGGACTTGTAGGCTACCCCCATCTGGTCCAGGAGCTCCAAAAGCTCCTCGTTGGTCATGCCCAGCTCTTTAGCCAGCTGGTAGATGCGTATCTTGGCCATCCTTACCTCCTAAGCGGGCCACAAGGGCTTCGGAAAGCGCCTTGGCCCGGCCTCCGGCGAAGCGCCGGAGCCTTTTTTCCGTCCAGCACTCCGGGTTGTCGGGGCAGACATAGGCCCCCCGGCCCGGGAGCTTGCCCGTGGGGTCCAGCTGGAACCCGCTTTCCGTTAAGAGGATGCGCAGAAGCTCCCCCTTGGGCCGCCTCTTGCGGCAGGCCACGCACATGCGCAGGGGGACGTGCTTCATCCGAGGTCCCGGAAGAGCTTCTCAAACTCCTCCTTGGCCCGGCTTTGGGCCTCGGCCTCCTCCTGGGCGGCTTTGCGGATGGCCTCGTCCAGGTCGGAGATCTCCGCCTCCTCAAAGTGGATGTCGTAGCCGGTGAGCTTGGAGGCCAGGCGAACGTTCTGGCCGCCGGTGCCGATGGCCAGGGAGTGCTGGTCCTTGGTGACCTTCACCTTGGCCTTCTTGGTTTCGGGGTCCAGCTCAATGGAGCCCACCTGGGCGGGGGAGAGGGCGTTTCGGATGAACTCCTTGGGGTCCTTGGACCAGAGGATGATGTCCACCTTCTCCCGCCCAAGCTCGGCGGAGACCGCCTGGATCCTCTGCCCCTTGTGCCCGATGCAGGCCCCGATGGGGTCCACGTTGGGGTTGTGGCTCATCACCGCCACCTTGCTCCTCCGGCCGGGCTCCCGGGCGATGGCCTTGATCTCCACGATGCCCTCGGCGATCTCGGGCACCTCCTGCTTGAGGAGGTACTTCAAAAGCTCCTCGTGGGCCCGGCTCACGATGAGGGAGGGGCCCTTGGCGGAGCGGTCCACCTTCTTGAGGTAGACCTTGAGGCGCTGGCCGGGGTAGTAGCGCTCGGTGGGGATCTGCTCGCTCTTGGGCAGGTAGGCCTCCCCCCGGCCCAGGTCCACGAAGACGTTTCCCCGGTTGTCCACCCGGGTCACCACCCCGGTGAGGACTTGGCCCTCCTTGTCCCTGTACTCGTTGTAGATGCGGTTGCGCTCCGCCTCCTTGAGGCGCTGGGTGAGGATCTGCCGCAGGTCCTGGATGGCCATGCGGGAGAGCTCCTCCGGGTTGATGGGGAACTCCATCTCGTCCCCCACCTGGACCTCGGGATCGTACTCCAGGGCCTCGGCCAGGGCGATCTCCTTGTCGGGGTCCTCCACCTTGTCCACCACCCGGCGGACCTCCACCATCTCAATGCGGCCCGTCTGGGGATCAATGTAAACGTCCACCTCGGGCCCCTTGCCGGCCTCCATTTCCTCCTTTTTGTACCCTTTTTGTCTTTTTATGTAGGCCTTGCGCAGGGCTTCCTTGAAGGCCTCGAGGATCTCCTCGGTGGACACGCCCCGTTCCAGGGCCAGCTGCTGCATGGCTTGTACGAAATCCCGGTTCATCCTCCCTCCTATCTCGGCTCCTCGGGCCACTCGGCGAGGTTGGCGCGGAAGGTGCCGATCCTGAGGCGCTTTTCCTCCTGCCCTACCTGGAAGACCACCTCGTCCTCCTCCACCCGGAGGATGCGCCCCACGAACCCCCCGGGCCCCGGCACCTTGGCCTTGAGGCCCTGGAAGCGCTCAAAGTGGCGGCGGGTGAAGAGGGGCCTTTTGGGCCCGGGCGACTCCACCAGGAGGCGGTAGCTTCCCGGGATGGGGTCTTCCCGGTCCAGGACCGCCTCTATGGCGCGGCTCGCCGCTTCCAGCTCGGCCACGCGGATGGGCCGCTCGTCCTTGCGCTCAAGCCGCACCAAAACCTCCCCGGGGGCCTCCCTGACCTCCAGGACCTCGAGGTCCAAGGGCTCCACCGCCTCTTCCACCAACCGCCAAAGGTCCACGGACACCTCCCCACCTCCCTTCACAAAGGAAGGGTGGGCTTCCACCCACCCCCCTCCCTTGGGAGCACTGCCCCCAGTCTACACCCAAGGGCCCCTTGACTACAACCCCTTTAGCCTGCTACACTCAAGCTTGCCGGTCCGAACCCGGCCTCGTGGGGGTGAACGGTCTCGACGGGGGTCGCCGAAGGCGTGGCTGCGCGCCGAGGTGCGGGTGGCCTCGTAGGTACGCCCAAAAGGGCGTGACCGTAAAAACCCGCAACGGCATAACTGCCAACACCAACTACGCTCTCGCGGCTTAATGACCGCGACCCCGCCCGGTAGCCCCGCCGGGGGCTCACCGGAAGCGGGGACACAAACCCGGCTAGCCCGGGGCCACGCCCTCTAACCCCGGGCGAAACCCCAAGAGGGCTCGCTCCTGGCCGCCCGTCCGCGGGCCAAGCCAGGAGGACTCCCAAAACGCGGACTACGCGCGTAGAAGCCCGCCGTAGGGACCTTCGGACGGGGGTTCAACTCCCCCCACCTCCACCAGAAGGGGCGCCTTCGGGCGCCCTTTTCCCTTGGGTGTAGCCGGGGTAGATATGTCCCCCAGGGAACCTGCTAGAGTGGAGCTGGTGCCTTGAGCACCTCCTTCGGGGCGGGGTGGAAGTCCCCACCGGCGGTGAAAGCCCGCGAAGCCCCTAAAGGGGCCCGACCCGGTGGAACTCCGGGGCCGACGGTGAGAGTCCGGATGGGAGAAGGAGGGCCACTTGCGCGACCTAGACGAGCGCTTTCTTAGAAGGGCCTTTCAGCTTGCCGAACGCGCCCGGGGCCACACCAGCCCCAACCCCCTGGTGGGGGCGGTCCTGGTTCGGGAGGGGCGGATCGTGGGCGAGGGGTTCCACCCGAAGGCGGGGGAGCCCCACGCCGAGGTCTATGCGCTGCGGGAGGCGGGGGAGCTTGCCCGGGGGGCCACGGCCTACGTGACCCTCGAGCCCTGCGACCACTTCGGCCGCACCCCCCCCTGCTCCCTCGCCCTCCTAGAGGCGGGGGTTTCCCGGGTGGTGGTGGCGGCCCGGGAGGAAAACCCCGCGGCCAAGGGGGGGCTGGAGCGCCTGCGAAAGGCGGGGGTGGAGGTGGAGTGGGGCCTTCTGGAGGCCGAGGCCCGGGCCCAGAACGAGGTCTTCTTCGCCGTGCAGAGAAAGGGCCTGCCCTTCGTCCTTCTCAAGGCGGCCCTCACCCTGGACGGCAAGGTGGCCGCCCCCTCGGGGGACGCCCGCTGGATCTCCTCGGAGGCGAGCCGCCGCGTGGCCCACGCCTACCGGCAGTGGCTCCCCGCCGTGATGGTGGGGGTGGGGACGGTGCTCCAGGACGACCCCGCCCTCACCGTGCGCCATCCCGACTTCCGCCCCTTCCCCCTCATGGTGGAGCCCCCGCCCCTCCGCGACCCCCTCAAGGTGGTCCTGGACACCGAGGCCCGCACCCCCCCCACGGCCCGCCTTTTCCGGAAGGGCCCCAGGGGGGAGGCCGCCCGGGTCCTGGTCTTCGTGGGGGAGGGGGCCCCGAGGGCGCGGGTCTCGGCCCTGGAGGAGGCGGGGGCCCGGGTGGTGGCCCTCCCCCGGGAAGGGGGGCGGGTGAGCCCGGAGGGGGCCCTCGCCTTCCTCCTGGAGGAAGGGGTGGACGGGGTGCTCCTGGAGGGGGGGCCGAGGCTCGCCGGGGCCTTTCTGGAAAGGGGCCTGGTGGACAAGCTCGCCCTCTTCCTCGCCCCCCGGATCCTGGGGGAGGGGAGGGGGCTGGCCGAGGGCTTCAGGGTGGAGCGGGTGGCGGAGGCCCTGCGCCTTCGCTTGGCCCATAGGGAGTGGCTTGGGGAGGACCTCTGGCTCGAGGCCTACCCGGAGGAGTAGATGTTCACGGGACTCGTGGAGGAAACGGGGGAGATCCTGAAGGTGGAGGAAGGGCCCTTCCTTAGGGTCCACATCGCCGCCCGCAAGGTGCTTGAGGACCTGAAGGTGGGGGACTCCGTGGCCGTGGACGGGGCCTGCCTCACGGCGGTTGGGGTGGAGGAAGGGGGGTTTTGGGTGGAGCTCGCCCGGGAGACCCTGCGCCGCACCGCCCCCACCTGGCGGGTGGGGCACAGGCCCAACCTGGAACGGGCCCTGAAGGTGGGGGACCGGCTTGGGGGGCACTTCGTCACCGGGCACGTGGACGGGGTGGCGAGGCTTGTGGAGGTGCGCGAGGCCCCGGGGGCCAAGGACCTCTACTTCCTTCCCCCCGAGGGGCTTGCCCCCTACATCGCCGAGAAGGGGAGCGTGGCCCTAAACGGGGTCTCCCTCACGGTGGCGGGGCTTATGGGAGAGGCCTTCTGGGTGACCCTCATCCCCCACACCCTCGAGGTCACCAACCTGGGGAGGCTTCGGGTGGGGGACGGGGTGAACCTCGAGGTGGACCTCATCGCCCGCTACGTGGCCAGGCTTCTTGGGAGAGCGTGATGGAAGGGATCGCCAGCGTCAAGGAACTTCTGGAGGAGCTAAGGGCGGGCCGCCCCGTGATCCTGGTGGACGACGAGGACCGGGAGAACGAGGGCGACCTCATCATGGCGGCGGAGCACGTGACCCCGGAGTGGGTGAACTTCATGCTCAAGGAGTGCCGGGGCCTCCTCTGCGTGGCCCTCACGGAGGAAAGGGCCAGGGCCCTGGACCTTCCCCTCATGGTGGAAAGGAACCAGGACCCCCAGGGGACCCGCTTCACCGTGAGCGTGGACGCCCGGGGCACCACCACGGGGATCAGCGCCTTTGAGCGGGCGGCCACCATCAGGCTCCTCGCCGACCCCGAGGCCACGGCCCAGGACTTCCGCCGCCCGGGGCACGTCTTCCCCCTGGTGGCGAGGCCGGGCGGGGTCTTGCGCCGCGCCGGGCACACCGAGGCCACGGTGGACCTCCTCCGCCTCGCCGGGCTCACCCCGGTGGGGAGCCTCATTGAGATCCTCAAGGAGGACGGCACCATGGCCCGCCTGCCGGACCTCCTGGCCTTCGCCCAGAGGCACGGCCTCAAGGTGGGCACCATCGCCGACCTCATCCGCTACCGCCTGGAGAAGGGGGACCTCTACGTGCGGCGGGAGGCGGAGGCCCTCCTCCCCACCCGCTTCGGGGAGTTCCGCATCCTGGCCTACCGGGACACCCTCACGGGGGAGGAGCACGCCGCCTTGGTCATGGGAAGCTGGGGGCCGGAGGAGCCCGTCCTCGTGCGCATGCACTCCGAGTGCCTCACCGGGGACGCCCTCCACTCCCTGCGCTGCGACTGCGGCTTCCAGCGGGACCTAGCCCTGGAGAGGATCGCCGAGGAGGGGAAGGGGGTCTTGGTCTACCTTAGGCAGGAAGGGCGGGGGATCGGCCTGGTGAACAAGATCAAGGCCTACCACCTCCAGGACCAGGGCCTGGACACGGTGGAGGCCAACCTGGCCCTGGGCTTTCCCCCGGACCTCCGGGACTACGGGGTGGGGGCCCAGATCCTCTACGACCTCGGGGTGCGGAAGATGCGCCTCCTCACCAACAACCCGAGGAAGGTGAAGGCCCTCTCCGGCTTCGGCATAGAGATCGTGGAGCGCCTCCCCCTTAGGGCCGGGGACAACCCCCACAACGAGCGCTACCTCCAGGCCAAGAAGGAGAAGCTCGGGCACTGGATGGACTAGCATGGGGGCATGCCCCAGCGCCTCGGGCTTCTGAGGGCCGCCCTCCTCCTGCTCCTCTTCCTCGCCTTTCTGGACCTGAGGTGGCCCTTGCCGGGCCGGGTGGTCTACCTCCTGGACTTTTCCCCTTCCGCCCGGGAGGCGGTCTTCGCCCTGGCCTCGAGGCTTCCCAAGGACGCGGTGTACGTGGCCTTCGCCGAGCGGGCGGCCACCCTGCCCTCGCCCACGGCCCGGCGGCTGGACCTCGGGGAGAAAACCGATCTCAGGGCGGCCTTCGCCGAGGCCAAGCGGCTGAACCCCGCCCGGGTGGTCCTGGTCTCCGACGGGCTTTTGGAGCCCGTTCCCCCGCCCTTTCCCCTGGATGCCCTCTACGTCCCCCCGAGGGCCCACGTGGCGGTGCGCCTCGTCCCTCCCGCCTACCCCCTCTACGGGGAGACCGTGGGGGTAGGGGTGGTGCTGGAAGCCCCTCTTCCGGCGGAGGCCAGGCTCCGGGTGGAGGGGCCTGGGGGGGTCCTGGAGCGCGCCTTGAGGGTGGAGGGGAGGCGGGCCCTCGTCTACACCTTTCCCCTCACGGAGAAGGCAGGGGTGCGGGCGGCAGCGGAGGGCCCTTGGGGAAGGAGCGAGGCGGAGGTGGAAGTGGCCCCCGCCGACCGGGCGCGGGCCCTGGTGCTCGGGGACCCGGCCCTGGCCCGGTACCTCGAGGCCCAGGGCTTCCAGGTGGAGGAGGGCTTCAGGCTTCCCCTGGAGGCCGATCTAGTGGTGGTGGGCGTGGGGGTTTTGGACCTCCCCGAGGGGGCCCCGGAGGCCCTCCGGGGCTTCCTCCGCCAGGGGGGAGGCCTCCTCTTCACCGCCACCCCCAAGGGCCTCTTCTTCGGGGGGTGGGACCGGGCGCTCCCCGAAGAGCTTCCCCTGAAGCCTTTAGGCCGGGAGGGGGCGGCCTTGGTCCTGGTCCTGGACGTCTCCGGGAGCATGGAGGGGGAGAAGCTTTCCATGGCGGTGGCCGGGGCCTTGGCCCTGGTGGAAAGCGCCGCCCCCGAGGACCGCCTGGGGGTGGTGGTCTTCGCCTCGAGCCACCGGGTCCTCTTCCCCCCAAGGCCCATGACCGCCCAGGCCAAAAAGGAGGCGGCAAGCCTCCTCCTCTCTCTAAGGGCGGGGGGCGGGACGGCCCTCGGGGGGGGCTTCCGGGAGGCGGTGCGCCTCCTAGAGGGGGTGCCCGGGGGGCGGAAGGCGGTTTTGGTCCTCACCGATGGCCTGGTCGCCGACGCCAAGGAGCCCATCCTGGACCTCGCCCAGACCTCCGGGGTGGAGGTGAGCGCCCTGGCCCTGGGCGAAGACGCCGATACCCCCTTCCTGCAGGAGCTCGCCCGGAGGGGCGGGGGGCGGTTTTACCGGGCGGCCTCCCCCAGGGAGCTTCCCCGCCTCTTCCTCAAGGAGGGCCAGGAGGTCTTCCGGGGGGAGGGCCTGGAGGGGCGGTTTCCCGTGGAGGCGAGGCCCCACCCCCTCACCGAGGGCTTCCGCTTTCCCCCCCTCGCCGTCCTCCTCCCCGCAAGGGCCGAGCCCTGGGCCGAGGTGCTCCTCCAAAGCGGCGAGCGGGCCGTCCTCGCCATCGGGGAGCGGGGGGAGGGGCGGGTGGCGGCCTTAGCCACGGACCTCTCCCGCTCCTGGCGGGACTTCCCCGGGGCCTCGGCCTTCCTCGGGGGGCTTGCCCGGTGGCTTGCGGGGGCGCGGCGGGCCCTCGCCCTCTACGCCTACCCCGAGGGCAAGGGGGTCAGGGTGGTCCTCCTTGGAGGGCTGGAGCGCCCCGTGGTCCTCGCCGGGGGGAAGGAGGTGCCGCCCCTCCCCTCGGGGCCCCTGCGGTACGAGCTCCACCTGGAGGAGCCGGGGGTTCTCCTGGACGGAAAGCGCCGCCTTCCCCTCCCCCTTCCCCTGCCCGGGGAGTGGACCCCCCGGGACGGGAAGGCCCTCCTTCAGGCCCTGGCCGAGGCCTCGGGGGGGAGGCTCCTTTCCCCGGAGGAGCTCCCCGCAAGGGCCCCGGTGGACCTCCCCTTGAGGCCCTACCTCCTGGGCCTCGCCCTCCTCCTCTTCCTGGGGGAGCGGGCCCTCGAGGCCCGCCGGAACCGGGGCACAACGGGGGAGGGCCCTTTGGGCTAAGACCTGCAAAGGGCCGAGGAGGAAAACCGCCGCCTGGCCCAGGAGGTGAGGGCGGCCCTGCTGGGGCGGGCCTGGGACCCGGAGAGGCTTTCCGAGTTGCGCCAGGTCCTAGAGGAGGCCTGGCTGGAGCTGGTCCTTCACGCCTCGCCCCAAGCCAGCAAGCTCGAGGCCCTCATCCAGGGCCTGGAGCGCCTTCTTGCGGGAACCCCTCGCCGATCTGAACGAGAACCGCCTCCCCCCGCACCGTGAGGACCCCTTCGGCGTAGAGCTCGGTTTCCACCACCACCTTCCTGCCCTTCACCTCCCGGGCTCGGCCCAGGAGGAGGAGCTCCGGGCCCAGGGGGGTGGGCTTGAGGAAGTCCACCTTGAGGCTCGCGGTGACGAAGCGGAGGGGGGTGGCCTCCAGGGAAAGCCCCTCGGCCTGGGCCTTGGCCGCGGCCGCCGTGGCGGTGGAGTGGCAGTCCACCAGGGAGGCCAAAAGCCCGCCGTAGACGAAGCCGGGGAGGGCGGTGTGGTGGGGAGAGGGGGTGAAGCGGGTCTCGCTAAGCCCTTTTTCGGCGTTCCAGTAGGTCTTGATGTGGAGGCCGTGGGCGTTCAGGTAGCCGCACCCGTAGCAGTGGGCCCACTCCGGGGGGTAGTAGAGCTGGATGGCCTTCATGCGAGCCCCTGGGCTTTCCAGCGCTCCGGCACCGCCTTCCTCAGGAAGTCCACGATCTCCTGGGTGCTGGTCCCGGGGCCGAAGACGGCGGCCACGCCTAGGGCCTTGAGCTTGGGCACGTCCTCGTCGGGGATGATCCCCCCGCCAAAGAGGAGGATGTCCGAGGCCCCCCGCTCGTCCAAAAGGCGCTTCACCTCCCGGAAGTAGTGCATGTGGGCCCCGGAGAGGATGGAGAGCCCGACGGCGTCCACGTCCTCCTGGATGGCGGCGGAGACGATCATCTCCGGGGTCTGGCGGAGCCCGGTGTAGATCACCTCCATCCCCGCGTCCCTCAGGGCCCGGGCCACCACCTTGGCCCCGCGGTCGTGCCCGTCCAGGCCCGGCTTGGCGATGAGCACCCGTATGCGCCGCTCCGTGCTTTCCATATCGGCCTCCTTAGACGTAGGCGGGCTCCTGGTAGGTGCCGTAGACCTCCCGCAGCACGTCCATCATCTCCCCCAGGGTGCAGTAGGCCAGGGCGCACTCCACGAAGTGGGGCATGGTGTTCTGCCCCTCCACCGCGGCCTGCCGCAGGCCCTTTAGGGCCTCCTCCACCTGCTTGGGGTCGCGCTCCCGCCGCACCCGGGCGAGGCGCTCCGCCTGGACCCTCTCCACCTCCGGGTCCACCAGCTGGATGGGCACTTTTAGGGGGATCTCGTCGGTGAAGGCGTTCACCCCCACGATGATCCTTTCCTTGCGCTCCACCTCCTGCTGGTAGCGGTAGCTGGCCTCGGCGAGCTCCCGCAGGAAGTACCCCTCCTCAATGGCCCGCACCACGCCCCCCATGCGGCGGATCTCCTCAATGATGGCCATGGCCTGCCGCTCCATCTCGTCGGTGAGCCACTCCACGTAGTAGCTCCCCGCCAGGGGGTCAATGGTGTGGGTGACCCCGGTCTCGTAGGCGATGATCTGCTGGGTGCGGAGGGCGATGGTGGCGCTCTCCTCCGTGGGCAGGGCCAGGGCCTCGTCGTAGGCGTCGGTGTGGAGGCTCTGCGTGCCCCCGAGGACCGCCGCCAGGGCCTGGATGGCCACCCGGGCGATGTTGTTCAGGGGCTGCTGGGCGGTGAGGGACACCCCGGCGGTCTGGGCGTGGGTGCGGAGCATCCAGCTCTGGGGGTTCTTGGCCCCGTAGCGGTAGCGCATCTCCTTGGCCCAGATGCGCCGGGCCGCCCGGAACTTGGCGATCTCCTCAAAGAAGTCGTTGTGGACGTCAAAGAAGAAGCTGATGCGGGGGGCGAACTCGTCCACGTCCAGGCCCCGCTTGAGGGCGGCCTCCACGTACTCAAAGCCGTCCGCCAGGGTCCAGGCGAGCTCCTGCACCGCCGTGGAGCCCGCCTCCCGGATGTGGTAGCCGGAGACGGAGATGAAGTTCCACTTGGGGACGTTCTTGGGCCCCCACTCAAAGGTGTCGATCACCAGCTTCACGCTGGGCTCGGGGGGAAAGATGAACTCCTTCTGGGCGATGAACTCCTTGAGGATGTCGTTCTGGATGGTGCCCCCGAGCTTCTTCCAGTCGTAGCCCCGCTTCTTGGCCACCGCCAGGTACATGGCCCAGATGGCGTTGGCGGGGGAGTTGATGGTCATGGAGGTGGTGACCTCCTCGAGGTGGATCCCTTCAAAGAGGACCTCCATGTCGGCGAGGCTAGAGACCGCCACCCCGCACTTCCCCACCTCCCCCTTGGAGAGGGGGTGGTCGGAGTCGTAGCCCATGAGGGTGGGGAGGTCAAAGGCCACGCTGAGGCCGGTCTGGCCCGCCTTTAAGAGCTTCTTAAAGCGCTCGTTCGTCTGCTCGGCGGTGCCGAAGCCGGCGAACATGCGCATGGTCCAAAGCTTGGACCGGTACATGGAGCCGTAGACCCCCCGGGTGTAGGGGAACTCCCCGGGAAAGCCCCGCTTCTCCTCGTACTCGGGGTCCAAAACCCCGATGTCCTCGGGGGTGTAGAGGGGCTCGGGGGCGATATCGGAGAGGGTCTTGTGGGCCACGGGCCTCTCCGGCATCTTCTCCAGGCTCTTCCGGTAGGTCTCCCTGAGCCAGTCGTGTTTCTTGCGCATGGGCCCTCCCTTGGTCTTTAGTGTACGCTTTTTTGCCGCTGGGGAAAAGAGCGTCATATCGCCCCTTGCTGGCTTGCGCCAGAATGGGGGCCCGGAAAAAGACGCCCCAGGGCGATTGGGCTTCGGCTTGGGTGACCTCCAAGGCGTCTCGGGAAAGAGGGCTTTGGGGCCTACCTTCAGGGCCCCTTGCGCTCGCTTTCCGGCTCCACGTGGATGGTGACGCTAAGCCCGGGGATGGCCTCCTCCAGGGCCCGCTCCAGCCGGTCGCAGAGCCGGTGGGCCTCGGCCACGGGGGTTTCCCCGGGCACCACCAGGTGGAACTCCAGAAAGGCCCGGTGCCCCGCTTTCCGGGTCTTGAGGTCGTGGACCTCGAGGGCCTTTCCCCCAAGTTCCCTTGCGATCACCTCCTTTATGCGGGCCACCTCCTCGGGGGAAAGCCCGGCGTCCATCAGCCCTCCCACCGAGTCCCGGACCAGGCGGAAGCCCATGAGGAGGATGTTCCCCGCCACCACTAGGGCCAGAAGGGGGTCCAGGACCCAAAACCCCGTGAGCCAGGCCAGGCCCACTCCCAGAAAGACCCCTACCGAGGTGAGGACGTCGGAAAGAACGTGGTAGCCGTCGGCCACCAGGGCCGGGGAGCGGTGAAGCCGCCCCTTCCGGATGAGGTGGTAGGCCAAAAGGCCGTTGGTCCCAGAGGCCAGGAGGCTCACCCCTAGCCCGGGGCCAAGGCCCTCCAGCGGCACCGGGCGAAGGAGGCGGGGCAGGGCCTCCTGCGCGATGAGGAGGGCGGCCAGGACCACCAGCACCCCTTCCAGCACCGCCGAGAAGTACTCCGCCTTGGTGTGGCCGAAGGGGTGGGTGGCGTCCGGGGGCTTATGGGCCAGGCGGATGGCGAAGAGGGCCAAAAGGGCCGCGGCCACGTTGACGATGGACTCCAGGGCGTCGGAGAGGAGGGCCACCGACCCGGTGAGGAGGTAGGCCAGGGCCTTCAGGCCCAGGACCAGGAGGGCGACGAGGAAACTAAGGCGGGCGGCGCGCTCGGCCACTAACCTTCCTTCCCGGCCTCCTCCAGCTCCTCTTGCCCCTCCTTCCTGGGCTTCATCAGGGGGAAGAGGAGGACGTCCCTTAAAGAGGGCTGGTCGGTGAGGAGCATGGTGAGGCGGTCTATCCCGAGGCCAAGCCCCGCCGCCGGGGGCATGCCGTACTCCAGGGCTAAGAGGAAGTCCTCGTCGGGCTCGGGGGCCTCCTCGTCCCCCTCCTTGCGGCGCCTCGCCTGCTCCAGGAAGCGCTCCCTCTGGTCCAGGGGGTCGTTGAGCTCGGAGTAGGCGGGGGCGAGCTCCATCCCCCCGGCGAAGAGGTCCCAGCGCTCGGTGAGGCCGGGCTTCTCCCGGTGGCGTTTGGCCAGGGGGCTGATGGCCAGGGGAAAGTCAAAGACGAAGGTGGGGTCCTGGAGCTCGGGCTCCACGTAGATCCCGAAGAGCTTGTCCAAAAGCTTGTAGCTCGGCACCTGGGCGAGCTCAGGGTGGTGGGCGTCGGCCCAGAGCCTGAGGCGTTCCAGGTCCAGGGGGTCAAAGGAAAGGCCCGCCCCCTCCTTCAGGGCCTCCACGAAGGAGATGCGCTTGAAGGGCGGCTTGAAGTTCAGCACCCGCCCCTGGTAGGGGACCTCGTAGCCCCCGAAAAGGTGGTAGACCAAGCCCGAGAGGAGCTCCTCCACCAGGCCCGCCATGTCCTGGTAGTCGGCGTAGGCCCAGTAGGCCTCCAGCATGGTGAACTCGGGGTTGTGGTTGTGGTCAATGCCCTCGTTGCGGAAAACCCGCCCGACCTCAAAGACCTTCTCGTACCCCCCCACCAGGAGGCGCTTGAGGTAAAGCTCCAAGGAGATGCGGAGGAAGAACTCGTCGTCCAAGGCGTGGTGGTAGGTCCGAAAAGGCCTCGCCTCCGCCCCCCCGGTGGTGGCCTGGAGGACGGGGGTTTCCACCTCCAAAAAGCCCTTCTCCTCAAAGAAGCGGCGGATGTAGCGAAGGATGGCCGCGCGCCTCTGGAAGACCTCCCGCACCTCGGGGTTGACGATGAGGTCCAGGTAGCGCTGGCGGTAGCGCACCTCCTTGTCCTTGAGGCCGTGCCACTTGTCGGGGAGGGGGTGGAGGGCCTTCACCAGGGGGGTCCAGGAGAGGACCTTCACCGTGACCTCCCCCGTCTTGGTGGTGAAGACCGTTCCCTTCACCCCCAGGATGTCCCCCACGTCCAGCCTCTTCAGGAGCTCGTAGCGGGGGGTGAGGTCCTTCTGGAAGTAGAGCTGGATCCTCCCCGTTTCGTCCAGGAGGTGGGCGAAGGTGACCTTGCCCATGCGGCGGATGGCCAAAAGCCTCCCCGCCAGGGCCACCTCCTCCTCGGGCCACTCGCTCTCCGGCGGGGCGCCCTCCTTGCCCTTTAGGACCTCCCGGGCGCTATGGGTCTTGGGGAAGCGGTAGGGGTAGGGTTCAAACCCCGCCTCCACCAGGGCTTCCAGGTTCAGGAGGCGTTGGCGCGTCTGCTCGTTCATCTTAGCCGTGGACCGCCACCACGCGGAACTCCTTCTTGCCCTTGGGGGTTTCCAGGGAGAGGACGTCCCCCACCCGGTGGCCCAGGAGGGCCTTGCCCATGGGGGAGGCGTCGGAGATCTTCATGGGGGTCTCCAGGACGCTGGCCTCGGCGGGGGAGACCACCTGCACCTCTAGGCGTTCCCCGGTGGCGGGGTCCTCCAGCTCCACCACCGACCCCAGGCCGATGACCTCCCCCGTGGCCTCCTCAAGGATCACCGCCCGGGAGAGGACGTCCTCCAGGGAGTCAATCCGGGCCTCAATGCGGGCCTTCTCCTGCTTGGCCGCCTCGAGCCCCGAGTCGTCGTAGTCGTCGCTGGACTCCATGAGCTCCTGCAGGATCTGGGTGGCCTCCTGGAGGCGCCTCCTCTCCTGCTCCAGCTGCTGCATGAGCCGCTCGTAGCCGGCCTTGGTCAGCTTCACCTCGCGCGCCATAGCTCACCTCGTAAGTCGTGGAGGCCGGCCAAAGCCGACCTCCCTGGCCCAAGGGCCCCCTTCTCAGGTGAGTATACCCCGAAGGAGGATTTCCCTCAAACGCTCGGGCTCCGCCCGGCTGGCGCAGGCCTCGGTGTCCTGGCAGAGGACCAGGTAGCGCAGGTGGGTCTCCCTGCCCCCCACAAGGTGGCGGAAAAAGCCCAGGGCGCTCCCCGAGAGGTGGCGGCGGCAGGCCTCGCACACCTGGGGGCCTCCCACGTGCCCCGGGAGGGGCTCGAGGGTGAGCCGAAGCTCCGGGGGGCCCTTCTCCGCGATGACCACCCGGCCCTCCTCGTCCCGGTAGTAGAGGATCTCCCCCAAGGGAAGGAGGTCAGGGGAGGTGCCTGGAAAGAGCTCCAGGATCATCTCCCGCTCTTCGTAGTCCATGCCCCTAGCTTAGCCCAAGCCGGGCGAGAAGGGGCGGCAGGAGGAGGTAAAGGCCCAAGAGAAGGGAGAAGAGGCTCGCCACCAATACGGCCGCCGCGGCGGTGTCCTTGGCCTGTTTGGCCAGGGGGTGGTAGACGGGGCTCGCCAGGTCGGTGAGGGCCTCGAGGGCGGTATTGAGGAGCTCCAGGGAGAGGACCAGGGCGGCCATGAGGAGGATGGGGGTGAGGTCCACCCCAAGCCAGAGGCCAAGCCCCACCGCCAGGGCCCCCAGGAGGACCTCTATGCGGAAGTTGCGCTGGACCCGCCAGGCGTAGGCCAGGCCTTCCCAGGCGAAGGCGAAGGAGCGCAAGACCCCCTTTAGAGGGCGAGGATCCTCTCTTGGACGCGGCGGAACCCCTCCCAATCCTCCTCCTTTTGGTGGTCGTGCCCGAGGAGGTGCCAGAGCCCGTGGGCGGCGAGGACCAGCACCTCCTCCTCCAGGGAGGCCCCCCGGGCCTCGGCCTGCCTTTTTGCGGTGTCCAGGCTGATCCAGATGTCCCCGAGGTGGGGAGGGACGAAGGGGTCCCCGGGCTCGTAGTGGGGGAAGGAGAGGACGTCCGTGGCCTCGTCCTCCCCCCACCACGCCCGCTTCAGGGCGCGAAGTCGGCGGTCCCCGGTGAGGATCACCGTGACCGCCCTGTCCCCCACCTCGAGCTCCCGCATGAGCCCCTCCAGGGCCCGGCGAAGCCTCGGCCTAAGCCCCCTCGGAGGCCTTTTGTTGGCCACGATCGCCACCACGCTCGGCCTCCTCGTAGGCCTTGATGATGCGGGCCACCAGGGGGTGGCGCACCACGTCGGACTCCTTGAAGTAGACGAAGGCGATGCCCTCAATCCCCTTCAGGATGCGGGTGGCCTCCACCAGGCCCGACCTTTGGGGCTTGGGCAGGTCAATCTGGGTCACGTCCCCGGTGATGACCATCTTGGAGGAGAAGCCCATGCGGGTGAGGAACATCTTCATCTGCTCCGGGGTGGTGTTCTGGGCCTCGTCCAGGATGATGAAGGCATCATTAAGCGTTCTGCCCCTCATGAACGCTAAAGGCGCCACCTCAATGATTCCAGATTGGAGATATTGCTCAAAACGCTCCGCGTCAATCATGTCAAAGAGGGCGTCGTAGAGGGGCCTGAGGTAGGGGTCCACCTTGGCCTGGATGTCCCCCGGCAAAAAGCCCAGCTTCTCCCCCGCCTCCACCGCGGGCCGGGTGAGGACGATGCGCTTCACCTTGCGGGCCCTCAGGTGGCTCACGGCCATGGCCACGGCCAGGTAGGTCTTGCCCGTGCCCGCGGGGCCGATGCCGAAGGTGATGTCGTGCTGGGCGATGGCCTCCACGTAGCGCCTCTGGCCCGGGGTCTTTGGGCGGAGGCGGCCGGGGAGGGCGAGCTCGGTCTGGGGCGTGGTGGCCTGGTAGAGCCCCTCCCCCTCCAGGGCGAGGGCCACCGCCTGCTCCAAGGTGGGCTCGTCCAGCTCCGCCCCCTGGCGCAGGAGGGCGAGGAGGTCCCGGAGGGCCCTTTCCGCCTTTTCCACCGCCTCCTGGTCCCCAAGGAGCTCCACCCCTTCCCCCCGGGCCACCAGCTTCAGGCGGTCGCCGAAGGCCTCCTTGAAGAGGCCCCGGAGCTTCTTCAGGTTCCGGTCGGCCTGGCCCAGGAAGGCCAAGGCCTCCTCGGACCTCAGGGGAATCACCACCCTCTGGGCTTCTTCAGGATCTCGTGCCATATCACCCCTTTGAGCAGGCTTTGGCGGTCGGTGGAGAGGAGCCCCTTGCGCCCTTTGGCCCTAGGGGGTTCCTCGAGGGCCTCCTCCCGGAAGCGCACCTCCAAGGGGGTGCGCTCGGAGGAGGGAAGGCGCTCCAAGCTTTGCCCCTCTTCCCGCCGGGGCTCGGGGGGAGGGGGTGGGGGCGTGGGCTTGGGCCGGGCCTTAGGCCGGGGTTTGGGGAGGGGCTCGGGGACGGGCAGGTCCTCGGGGAAGCCCGGGGGGGTGGGAGGGGCCCCCCGGCGGAAAAGGCCCTGGAGGGCGGGCAGGACCACGAAGAAGAGGAGGAAAAGGAGGCCCAAAAGGTCGTCCAGGCTCATTCCTCGCCCTCGGGCTTGGCCGCCCGGCTGATGGACTCCCGCATGTCGGTGTCGGCCTCGATGTTCTTCAAGCGGTAGTAGTCCATGACCCCCAGGTTCCCCTTCCTCAAGGCTTCGGCCAGGGCCAGGGGCACCTGGGCCTGGGCCTCCACCAGCTTGGCCCGCATGGCCTCCACCAGGGCCCGGTTCTCCTGCTCGGCGGCCACGGCCATGGCCCTTCGCTCCTCGGCCTTGGCCTGGGCGATCTTCTTGTCGGCCTCCGCCTGGTCGATCTGGAGCTGGGCCCCGATGTTCTTGCCCACGTCCACGTCGGCGATGTCCACGGAGAGGATCTCAAAGGCGGTGCCCGCGTCCAGCCCCTTTTCCAGCACGGTCTTGGAGATGCGGTCGGGGTTCTCCAGGACCTCCTTGTGGGAGTTGGCGCTGCCGATGGTGGTGACGATGCCCTCCCCCACCCGCGCGATGATGGTCTCCTCCCCGGCCCCACCCACCAGGCGGTCGATGTTGGCCCGCACCGTGACCCGGGCGGTGGCCAAAAGCTGGATCCCGTCCTTGGCCACGGCGGCCACCATGGGGGTCTGGATGACCTTGGGGTTCACGCTGACCCGCACCGCCTCCAAGACGTCCCGGCCCGCGAGGTCTATGGCCGCCGCCCGGTCGAAGGTGAGCCGGATCCCCGCCTTATCGGCGGCGATGAGGGCGTCCACCACCCGGTCCACGTTGCCCCCGGCGAGGTAGTGGGCCTCGAGGCGGTCCAGCCTTACGTCCAGCCCCGCCTTGGTGGCCTTGATGAGGGGGTAGATGATCTTGGCCGGGGGAACCCGCCTCAGGCGCATGGCCACCAGGGTGAGGAGGGGGACCCTGACCCCCGCCGCCCAGGCCGAGATCCAAAGCCCCACCGGGATGAAGCTAAAGAAGAGAAAAACCAGGACGAGAACGACAAAGGCTAGAAAAAGCACGCCGAGTCCTTCCATATCACACCTCCATAGGTTCCACCACCACCGTGGGCCCCCGCACCTCCACCACCCGGATGGCGGTGCCCTTAGGGATGAAGCCCCGGTTGGCCACCACGTCTACCCGCTTGGCCCCAAAACGGGCCACGCCCCCCGGCCTCAGGTCCGTGAGGGCGGTGCCCACCATGCCCACCTCCACCTCCTCCGGGGTGGCGTGGGCCTCGATGGCGCTTTCCAGAACCAGGGCCCGGGCGGGCCTCGTCCTCGGCAGGTAGCGGAAGACCAAGAGGAGGCCCAGGCCCAGGGCGATCACGGCGATGGCCATCACCATGAGGGCGTTTTCCCCGAAGGTGAAGTAGACCGAGGCCAGGATGCTTCCCACCCCCAAGGCCCCGGCCACGCCGAAACCGGGGAAGAGAAAGGCCTCGGCCAGGAGGAGCCCCACCCCCAGGAAGAAGAGGAGGAGTTCAAAGGCTCCGGAAAGCCCCGCGAGCCACCCCCCGGCGAAGTAGAGGGCGAGGAAGGCGAGGCCCAAGGCCCCCATGGCCCCAAATCCCGGGGTGAAGAGCTCCAAGAGAAGGAGAAGAAGCCCCAAGGCGAGGAGGAGGCCCGCCACGGTGGAGCTGGTGAGGAAGCGGGCCACCTGGACCCGGGGGCCGGGCAGAAGGCGGGTGGTCTCCGGGGCGAAGCCCGCCTGCCGCAGGGCCTCGGGGAGGCTTCCCGCCTTGAAGTCCGCCACCTTGAGCTCCACCGCCTTGTCGGCGGAGAGGGTCAGGGGCTCCCCCTTGGCGGAAAGGCCGGGGACCTCGAGGTTCGGGTCCACCATGGCCTCGGCGAGCTCCACGGGCCGCCCCCTGGCCTCGGCCACGGCCCGGAACTTTCCCTTGAGGGCGGAGATCACCTTTTGGTCTGCGGCCCTTGGCTCCTGGAGGGGCAGGGCCACCACGGGGAGGGCGGCCCCGATCTCCGAGCCCGGGAGCATGGCGATCTGGCGGCAGGAGAGGGCGATGAGGGCCCCGGCGGAGAAGGCGTTCTGCACCACGGCCAGGGTGGGGAGGGGGGTCTTTAGGATGCGGTCGGAGATGCGGATGGCGGCGTCCACCCGCCCCCCCGGGGTGTCAATGAGGAAGACCACGCCGCTCGCCCCTTCCCGCTCCGCCCGGGCGAGGGCCTGCTCCACGAAGACCGCCAAGGCGGGGTCAATCTCCCCCTCTATGGGGATGACGAAGGTCTTCCCCAGGGCCAGGGAGAGGAGAAGGGCGAGGGCCAAAAGCCTTTTCACCGCTTCCATTCTATACGGTTTCCCGGGGGTTGGGTGGCTTGGGCCACGCTATCCTTAAGGGGATGCTGCGCCTTGGCCTCTTGGGCCACCCCGTGGCCCACTCCCTCTCCCCGGCCATGCACGCCTTCGCCCTGGAAAGCCTCGGGCTCGAGGGCACCTACGAGGCCCTGGACACCCCTCCCGAGGGGCTTCCGGAAAGGCTTGCGGAGGCGCGGCGGGCCTTCAGGGGGGTAAACCTGACCATCCCCCTAAAGGAGGCCGCCCTGGGGCACCTGGACTGGGTCTCTCCCGAGGCCAAGGGGATCGGGGCGGTGAACACGGTCCTAAGGGTGGAGGGGCGGCTTTTCGGCTTCAACACCGACGCCCCGGGCTTCCTCGAGGCCCTGAGGGCGGGGGGCATTCCCCTAAAGGGCCCCGCCCTGGTGCTCGGGGCCGGGGGGGCGGGGCGGGCCGTGGCCTTCGCCCTGAAGGGGGCGGGCCTCGAGGTCTGGGTCTGGAACCGCACCCCGGAAAGGGCCCTCGCCCTGGCGGAGGAGTTCGGCCTAAGGGCCGTTCCCCTGGAAAGGGCGAGGGAGGCCCGGCTCCTCATAAACGCCACCCGGGTGGGCCTCGAGGACCCCGCCGCAAGCCCCCTCCCGGCGGAGCTCTTCCCGGAGGAGGGGGCGGCGGTGGACCTGGTCTACCGCCCCCTTTGGACCCGGTTCCTGCGGGAGGCCAAGGAAAGGGGCCTAAAGGTCCAGACCGGCCTTCCCATGCTCGCCTGGCAGGGGGCTTTGGCCTTCCGCATCTGGACGGGCCTCTTCCCCGACCCCTTGGGCATGGAGGAGGCGGCCCGCCGGGCCTTGGGGGAAGCGTGAGCTTTACCCTGGCCGCCCTTGTGGTCCTCGAGGAGACCATCCAGAAAAGCCGCTTCATCGCCAAGGCGGCCCCCGTGGCCTCGGAGGAGGAGGCCCTGGAGTTCTTGAAGGCCCACCGGGAGCCTGAGGCCACCCACAACCCCTACGCCTACAAGATCGGCCCCCTCTACCGCTTCTCCGATGATGGCGAGCCCGCGGGCACCGCGGGCAGGCCCATCCTCCACGCCATAGAGGCCCAGGGGCTGGACCGGGTGGCGGTCCTGGTGGTGCGCTACTTCGGCGGGGTCAAGCTTGGGGCCGGGGGGCTCGCGCGGGCCTACGGGGGCGTGGCGGCGGAGGCCCTCCGCCGGGCGCCCAAGGTCCCCTTGGTGGAGCGGGTAGCGGTGGCCTTCCTGGTTCCCTTCGCCGAGGTGGGCCGGGTCTACGCCCTTCTTCAGGCCCGCGCCCTCGAGGCCGAGGAGACCTACACCCCGGAGGGCGTGCGCTTCGCCCTCCTCCTCCCCGAAACCGAGCGGGAAGGCTTCCTCAAGGCCCTCCTGGACGCCACCCGGGGGCAGGTGGCCCTGGAGTAGCATGGAGGCGATGCTTCCGCTCTTTGAGCCCAAGGGCCGGGTCCTCCTGGTGGACGGCCACCACCTGGCCTACCGGGCCTTCTTCGCCCTGAAGGGCCTCACCACGAGCCGCGGCGAGCCGGTGCAGGCGGTCTTCGGCTTCGCCAAGAGCCTCCTCAAGGCCCTGAAGGAGGACGGGTACAGGGCCGTCTTCGTGGTCTTTGACGCCAAGGCCCCCTCCTTCCGCCACGAGGCCTACGAGGGCTACAAGGCGGGGAGGGCTCCCACCCCGGAGGACTTCCCGAGGCAGCTCGCCCTCATCAAGGAGCTGGTGGACCTTTTGGGGCTCGTCCGCCTCGAGGTCCCCGGCTACGAGGCGGACGACGTCCTCGCCACCCTGGCCAAGAAGGCGGAAGGGGAGGGGTACGAGGTCCGCATCCTCACCGCCGACCGGGACCTCTACCAGCTGGTTTCCGACCGCATCGCCGTCCTCCACCCCGAGGGCTACCTCATCACCCCGGGATGGCTTTGGGAGAGGTACGGCCTTAAGCCGGAGCAGTGGGTGGACTTCCGCGCCCTGGCGGGGGACGATTCCGACAAACTCCCCGGGGTCAGGGGCATCGGGGATAAGACCGCCCTAAAGCTCCTCAAGGAGTGGGGGAGCCTGGAAAACCTCCTCAAGAACCTGGACCGGGTGAAGCCGGAAAGCGCCCGGGAGAAGATCAAGGCCCACCTGGAAGACCTCAGGCTCTCCTTGGAGCTTTCCCGGGTGCGGGCCGACCTTTCCCTGGAGGTGGACTTCTCCCAAGGGGGGAAGCCCGACCGGGAGGGGCTAAAGGCCTTCCTGGAGCGGCTTGAGTTCGGAAGCCTCCTCCACGAGTTCGGCCTTCTGGAAAGCCCTACCCCCACAGAGGAGGCCCCCTGGCCCCCGCCGGAAGGGGCCTTCGTGGGCTACCTCCTCTCCCGCCTCGAGCCCATGTGGGCGGAGCTAAGGGCCCTCGCCGCCTGCAAGGAGGGCCGGGTCCACCGGGCGGAAGACCCCCTTTCCGGCCTCCGGGACCTCAGGGAGGTCCGGGGCCTCCTCGCCAAGGACCTGGCCGTCTTGGCCCTCCGGGAGGGCCTGGACCTCCCGCCTTCGGACGACCCCATGCTCCTCGCCTACCTCCTGGACCCCTCCAACACCACCCCCGAGGGGGTGGCCAGGCGCTACGGGGGGGAGTGGGTGGAGGAGGCCGCCCAAAGGGCCCTCCTCGCCGAAAGGCTCCAAAGGAACCTCCTGGAGCGCCTGAAGGGGGAGGAGAAGCTCCTTTGGCTTTACGAGGAGGTGGAAAAGCCCCTCTCCCGGGTCCTGGCCCACATGGAGGCCACGGGGGTGAGGCTGGACGTGGCCTACCTGAAGGCCCTTTCCCTGGAGCTTGAGGGGGAGGTAAGGCGCCTCGAGGCCGAGGTCTTCCGCCTGGCGGGCCACCCCTTCAACCTGAACTCCCGGGACCAGCTGGAGCGGGTCCTCTTTGACGAGCTCGGCCTTCCCGCCATCGGCAAGACGGAGAAGACCGGAAAGCGCTCCACCAGCGCCGCGGTGCTGGAGGCCCTCCGCGAGGCCCACCCCATCGTGGAGAAGATCCTGGAGTACCGGGAGCTCACCAAGCTCAAGAGCACCTACATAGACCCTCTTCCCGGCCTCGTCCACCCCAGGACGGGCCGCCTCCACACCCGCTTCAACCAGACGGCCACGGCCACGGGGAGGCTTTCCAGCTCCGACCCCAACCTGCAGAACATCCCCGTGCGCACCCCCCTGGGCCAGAGGATCCGCCGGGCCTTCGTGGCCGAGGAGGGGTGGGTGCTGGTGGCCCTGGACTACAGCCAAATAGAGCTCCGGGTCCTCGCCCACCTCTCGGGGGACGAGAACCTGATCCGGGTCTTCAAGGAGGGCCAGGACATCCACACCGAGACCGCGAGCTGGATGTTCGGCGTGCCCAAGGAGGCCGTGGACCCCCTCATGCGCCGGGCGGCCAAGACGGTGAACTTCGGCGTCCTCTACGGCATGTCGGCCCACCGGCTCTCCCAGGAGCTTGCCATCCCCTACGAGGAGGCCGCGGCCTTCATTGAGCGCTACTTCCAGAGCTTCCCCAAGGTGCGGGCCTGGATAGAGAAGACCCTGGAGGAGGGGAGAACGCGGGGCTACGTGGAGACCCTCTTCGGCAGGAGGCGCTACGTGCCCGACCTCAACGCCCGGGTGAAAAGCGTCCGGGAGGCCGCTGAGCGCATGGCCTTCAACATGCCCGTCCAGGGCACCGCCGCCGACCTCATGAAGCTCGCCATGGTGAAGCTCTTCCCCCGCCTCAAGGAGATGGGGGCCCGGATGCTCCTCCAGGTCCACGACGAGCTCCTCCTGGAGGCCCCCAAGGAACGGGCCGAGGAGGTGGCGGCCCTGGCCAAAGAGGTCATGGAGGGGGTCTACCCCCTCGCCGTGCCCCTGGAGGTGGAGGCGGGGATGGGGGAGGACTGGCTCTCGGCCAAGGAGTAGGGTTGGGCTCCGGAGCCTAAAGAAGGGCCAGGGGGTTTTCCCGGAGGAAGGTTTCCAGGGGAATGCCCCCTGGGCCCAGGAGAAGGCCCTTCCCCCCGAAGGCCTGGGTGAAGGCTTCCAAGCCCTTGGTCCTCTTGGAAGGGGTGCTTTTGACCTCCAGGGCCAGGAGGCGCTTTCCCTTTTTCAGCACGAAGTCTACCTCCAGGTCCCTTTCCCGCCAGTAGTAGACCTCGTAGCTCCCCTGGGGGGCGTGGGCCAAGAGGTGGGCGCCCACGGCGGTCTCCACAAGCCGCCCCATGAGGGCGGGGTCCCCCCACACCTCCTCCGGGGAAAGCCCCAGGACCGCGGGGATGAGCCCCGTGTTCAGGGCGAGGAGCTTGGGGCTCGAGGCGCGTCGCCGAAAGGGCTCGGCGGCGTACTTCTGGAGGGCACCGAGGAGCCCTGCCCCCTCCAAAAGCTCCAGGTAGTGGGCCAGGGTCACCGTGTTCCCGGCGTCTTGGAGTTGTCCCAGTATTTTTGTGTAGGAGAGTACCTGGCCGCTGTAGAGGAGGCCCAGCTCCAGGACCCTTCGCAGAAGGGCGGGCTTCTCCACCCGGGTGTGGAGCAGGATGTCGCGGCCCAGGGTGGTTTCTAGAAGGGCGTCTTTGATGTAGCGGGCGAACCTCTCGGGCTCTTGCCGCAGGGGAGCCGCGCCCGGGTAGCCCCCGAAGTAGAGGTACTCGGGGAGGGTGTACCCGAAGGCTTCCTCCATCTCGTAAAAGGTCCAGTGGGGGAGGTGAAGGACCTCAAAGCGGCCGGCGAGGCTTTCGGAAAGGCCCTTTTGCAGGAGCAGGGGCGACGAGCCCAGGAGGACCACCTTGAGGGGAAGGCCCTGGAAGCTGTCCTCGTCCCAGAGGCGCTTCAGGGTTTCCGACCAGCCCAGCACCTTCTGGGCCTCGTCCAAGACCAAGAGGGCTTCCCCTGCCTGGGCCAGGCGGCGGGCTAGGGTCCACTGGGTTTCCAGCCAGGGGGCTTCCTTGAGGGTGGGCTCATCGGCGGAGGCGTAGTGGTAGGGGAGGCCGGAGGCCTGGGCCACCTGCAGGGCGAGGGTGGTCTTGCCCACCTGCCTGGGGCCCAGCACCACCTGCATGAGGTGGCGGGGCTCCTTGAGCCGCCGCAGGAGCTCCTGGGCCTGGGGGCGGGCGAAGGAAGATTTGCTCAGCATGCTGAGTATTTTTACTCAGCCTACTGAGCAAATCAAGGCGCAAGGCGTCCTCCCGTCCCCGGCCCTGGTATAGTGGCCGCCGTGAGGCGCTACTTCGGCACCGACGGGGTGCGGGGGGAGGCGGGAAAGCCCCCCCTCACCCCGGAGTTCGTCCTGAAGCTCGGCCAGGCGGCGGGGGCCTACTTCCGGACCCATAGCCCCAAGCCCGTGGTCCTCCTCGCCAAGGACACCCGGGAGTCCTCGGACCTCCTGGAGGCCGCCCTGGCGGCGGGGCTTATGAGCCAGGGGGTTAGGGTGGAGCACCTCGGGGTCCTCCCCACCCCGGGGGTGGCCCACCTCACCAGGGCCCTAGGGGCCACGGCGGGGGCCATGATCTCGGCAAGCCACAACCCCTACCAGGACAACGGCATCAAGTTCTTCGGGCCCAATGGGGAGAAGCTTCCCGACGAGGCGGAGGAGGAGATAGAGCGCCTCCTCCTGGAGGACCACCCCACCCGGGGCATCGGCACCGTGGGGGACTTCCGGGAGGCGGAGAGGATGTACCTGGACTTCCTCCTCGCCCACGCCCCGGACCTCACGGGGCTAAAGATCGGCCTGGACCTCGCCCACGGGGCCACCTACCGCATCGGCCCCAAGCTCTTCCAGAAGGCGGGGGCCGAGGTCATGGCCTTCTTCAACACCCCGGACGGCCGGAACATCAACCGGGGCTGCGGCTCCACCCACCCCGAGGCCCTGGCCCGCTTCGTGGTGGAGCTCGGGCTGGACCTGGGCCTCGCCTTTGACGGGGACGGGGACCGGGTGCAGTTCATAGACCGCAAGGGGCGCCTCTTCCACGGGGACCACGTCCTCTACCTCGCCGCCTTGGCCTTTGGGGAGAAGGGCGTGGTGGGGACGGTGATGAGCAACATGGCCCTGGAGGTGGCCCTAAGGGAGAGGGGCCTCGCCTTCCACCGGGCGGCGGTGGGGGACCGGTACGTGCTGGAGAAGCTCAAGGAGACGGGCCTCGCCCTTGGGGGGGAGCCCTCGGGGCACGTGATCTTCCTCCGCCACCACACCACGGGGGACGGCCTCCTCACCGCCCTCCTCACCCTGAAGGCCCTGAAGGCCCTGGGGGGGGACCTAGCCGACTGGTACGAGGCGTTGCCCCTCTACCCCCAGGTCCTCCTCAACGTGCGGGTTTCCGACAAGGCCAAGGTGATGGGGGACTCGAGGCTTGGGGAAGCCCTCCGGGAGGCCGAGGCCCGCCTTGGGGGGAGGGGCCGGGTGAACGTGCGCCCCTCGGGCACCGAGCCCCTCGTCCGGGTCATGGTGGAGGCGGAGGAGGGGGCGGAGGAGGTGGCCCGGGCCCTTGCCGAGGTGGTGGCCTCCTTGGACCGGGGGCAGGGGCCGGGGTAGGATGGGGACGTGAGCTACGGGAAAGCCCATCTGGAGGAAAGGCTTCTTCGGGCCCTGGCCGAGGCCGTGGGGGAGCTTGAGGACCCGAGGCTCTTCCTCCTCACGGTGGAGGCGGTGCGCCTCTCCCCGGATGGCCGGGTGCTGTCCGTCTACGTGGAGGCCTTCCAGGAGGAGGAGCGGGCCTTGGAGGCCCTGCGCCACGCGCAAAGGCGGCTCTTGACCGCCGTGGCCAGGAGGGTGCGCCTGCGCCGCCTGCCCAGGCTGGAGTTCCTGCCGTGGAGAGCGTCACCCGCATAAGGGTCCGCTACGCCGAGACGGACCAGATGGGGGTGGTCCACCACTCGGTCTACGCCGTGTACCTCGAGGCCGCCCGGGTGGACTTCCTGGAGAAGGCGGGGCTTCCCTACCACCAGGTGGAGGCGAGGGGGGTCTATTTCCCCGTGGTGGAGCTCGGCCTCACCTTCCGCGCCCCCGCCCGCTTCGGGGAGGAGGTGGAGGTGAGGACCCGCCTCGCCGAGCTCTCCTCCCGCGCCCTCCTCTTCCGCTACCGGGTGGAGCGGGAAGGCGCCCTCCTCGCCGAGGGCTTCACCCGCCACCTCTGCCAGGTGGGGGGAAGGGCAGCCCGTATCCCGGAGGAGATCCACCGGGCCTTGAGCGTGCTATGCTTAAGGTAGCATTGGGGCATGGACTTGGACGCTTTCGCGCTCTTTGAACGCCACATCAACCCTGGCCTCGCGGGCCTTCTCCGCTTCACCGGCCTTGACCGGGTGGAGTCCCACGCCGAAGGCCCCTACGTCTGGGATACCCAGGGCAAGCGCTACCTGGACTTCCTGGGCCTCTACGGTGCCCTGAACCTGGGCCACCGCCACCCCAGGGTGGTGGAGGCGGTGAAGCGCCAGCTTGACCGGATGCCCATGTCCGTGCGGGTCCTGGTCTCGGAGCCCACGGCGAGGCTTGCCGCAAAGCTCGCCGAGATCACCCCCGAGGGCCTGGAGATGGTCTTCTTCGGCAACTCCGGGGCCGAGGCGGTGGAGGCGGCCATCAAGCTGGCCCGGGCCTACACGGGGAAGCCGGGGATCATCACCACCCAAGGGGGGTTCCACGGCAAGACCCTGGGGGCGCTCTCCCTCACCCCCAAGCCCGAGTACCAGGACCCGGCGAGGCCCCTCCTCCCCGGGGTCAAGGCGGTGCCCTACGGGGACCTAAAGGCCCTGGAAGAGGCCCTGGACGAGGACACGGGGGCGGTGATCGTGGAGCCCGTCCAGGGGGAGGGGGGCATCCGGGTGCCCCCCGAGGGGTACCTCCGGGGCGTGCGGGAGCTCACCCGGGAAAAGGGCGTCCTCATGATCGCCGACGAGGTGCAGACCGGCCTCGGCCGCACGGGGAGGCTTTTTGGGGTGGACTGGGAGGGGGTCTCCCCGGACCTCATGACCCTGGCCAAGGCCCTGGGGGGCGGGGTGATGCCCATCGGGGCCTGCGTGGGGAGGCGGGAGGTCTTTGAGGTCTTCAAGGGAAACCCCCTCTTCCACTCCTCCACCTTCGGGGGAAACCCCTTGGCGGCGGCGGCGGCCCTCGCGGCCATTGAGGTGACCCTGGAGGAGAGGCTACCGGAGCGGGCCCTGGAGCTTGGGGCCTACCTGATGGAGGGGCTAAAGGCCCTCAAGGGGCGCCACCCCCACCTCATAGAGGACGTGCGGGGCCGGGGGCTCATGGTGGGGGTGGAGTTCGCCGACGCCGACATCGGGGCCCTGGTGGTGGCGGGGATGGCGGAAAGGGGCGTCCTCACCGCCTTCGGCCTGAATAACCCCAAGGTGGTCCGCCTCGAGCCCCCCCTCATCATCGGCAAGGAGCACGTGGACGAGGCCCTCGCCGCCTTCTCGGAGGCCCTTTTGGCCACGGAGAAGGCCCTCGAGGGCCTTCTAGGATAAGATGCAAGAAGCTTTGCTGGAGTTCTTCAAGAAGACGGGCAGGCCGCACCGGCTGGAGGAGATCCTCCACCGCTTCGGCCTGGGAAAGCGGGAGGCCAAGGCCCACCTCAAGGCCCTGGTGGACCGGGGGCTTTTGGAGAAGCGGGGAAGCCGCTACTTCCTCCCCAACCGGGTGCAAGGCCCCTTGAGCCTCCACCGGGACGGCTATGGCTTCGTGCGCCTCCCCGAAGGGGACCTCTTCATCCCCCCCGGCTACACCCAGGACGCCTGGCCGGGCGACCTGGTGGAGGCCCGCCTCATGCCCCCGGGCCGGGACGGGAGGCCCTTTGGGGTGGTGGAGCGGGTCCTCAAGCGGGCGCGGGAGCGCCTCGTGGGCACCCTGGACTTCCGGAAAGGCCGCGCCCTTCTCCTTCCCGACGAGCCTAACCTCCCGGAGCTTCCCCTCGTCCCCGAGGGGCTTGAGGGCCTGAAGCGGGGAAGCCGCATCGTGGTGGAGGTCCACTACGGCAAGCGCCCCTACGGGACCTTTGTGGCCTACCTGGGGGAGGGGGAGGCCCCCGAGACCGAGACCGAGGCCGTCATCGCCAAGTACGGCCTCCGCGCCGAGTTCCCCGAGGAGGTCCTGAAGGAGGCGGAGGCCATCCCCCTGGAGATCCCCGAGGCGGAGCTTGGGCGGCGGGAGGATTTTAGGGGCCTCAGGGTCTTCACCCTAGACGGGGTGGACGCCAAGGACTTTGACGACGCCATCCACGTGGAGAGGCTTCCCGGGGGCTACCGCGTCGGGGTCCACATCGCCGACGTCTCCCACTACGTGAAGGAGGGGAGCCTCCTGGACCAGGAGGCCTTCCAGAGGGGCACCAGCGTCTACCTCCCGGGCCGGGTCCTTCCCATGCTTCCCGAGCGGCTTTCCAACGGGGTCTGTTCCCTAAAGCCAGGGGAGGACCGCCTGGTTCTTTCCGTGCTGGTGGACCTCACCGAGGACCTGAAGGTCAAGCGGGTGCGCTTCGCCGAAGGGGTCATTAGGAGCGCAGCCCGCCTCACCTACACCGAGGTGGAGGCCTTCGCCGAGGGGTTCGGCCTCCCCGAGGAGCACGTCTTCCTGGCCGAGGACCTTTCCCTTCTCCTGAAGCTAACCCAAAGGATGCGGGAGAGGCGCCTGGAGGAGGGGGCTTTGGACTTCAGCTTCCCCGAGGTGAAGGTGGAGGTGGGGGAGGAGGGGGAGCTCCACCTCATCCCCCAGGCCGAGCCCAGGGCGAGGAGCCTCGTTGAGGAGCTCATGCTCCTCGCCAACCGCCTGGTGGCCGAGCACCTGGTGAAGAAGGGCCTCCCTGCCCTCTTCCGGGTGCACGAGGAACCTGTCCAGGAGGCCTACGAGCGCCTCCGCCAAGCCCTGGCCCGCCTGGGCTACGATCTTCCCCAGAAACTTTCCAATGAAGCCCTGCAGAAGGCCCTCCTCGCCTCCCGGGGGCGGCCCGAGGAGCCCGTGGTGGCCTACCTCGTCTTGCGCTCCCTGCGCCTTGCCCGCTACGCCCCGGAGAACCTGGGCCACTTCGGCTTGGCCCTGGAGCACTACCTGCACTTCACGAGCCCCATCCGCCGCTACCCCGACCTGGTGGTGCACCGGGTGCTCAAGGCCGCCCTGAGGCGCACCCTCACGGAAAGGCGCAAAGGGCGCTGGCTCGCGGAGTTTCCCGCCATCGCCGACCACGCCTCCGAGATGGAGAGGAAGGCCGAGGCCGCCGAGCGGGAGCTCACCAAGTACTACATGGCCAAGTGGGCGGAGCTCCACCTGGGGGAGCGCTTTTTGGGGAAGGTCACCGGGGTGGCGGCCTTCGGGGCCTTCGTGACCCTACCCAACGGGGTGGAGGGGCTGGTGCGCCTCGAGGCCCTGGGGCCTTACACCTACAGCGAGGAGGCCCTCGCCCTCCTCGGCCCCAAGGGGAGGAAAATCCGCCTCGGGGACGCCATGGAGGTGGTCATCGCCCGGAGCGACCCGAGGCTCAGGCAGATAGACCTTTTGCCCTACGTGGAGGAGGCCTCCACGAGGCTTAAGGGAAAGGAGGTGGACATGCGCAAGGTGGTAGGACCCCCCAAGGACAAGGCCCGGGACACCCGTCCCGAGCGGGCCACGGTGCACAGCGTTTATTTCGGCGAGTGGGCCCCCAAGGAGGCCCGGGAGGAGAACCGCCCGGGCCCTGGCCGGCCCCGCCGGAAGCGGCGCCGCTAAGTGCCCGCACTTGGCTTTGCAACACGGGATGCCCAAGCTTTGGCTGTAGGAAAGCTCTTTTGGGGCCCCCACCGCGGCAAAAGCCGCGGTGGGGTACTTAGAGGACCAGGGTCCCGGCCCCCACGGCGCTTAGGGTGGGGGCCTCGAGGTCCAGGCGGTGGGCGAGGACCTTCCCCTCCCTGCCCCTTAGGAGGGGGAGGAGGCTTCCCACCACCTCCACCCCGTCTATGCGGGTGGGGTTTTCCCCCAGGAAGGCGAGGGCGGCCTCGGGCTCCCCTTGGGAAAGCCTTTCCAGGAAGCCCAGGTCCCGCCGCCTCGCCTCCTCCGCCAGGGCGCGGGTGAGGGGGGTGTCCCCGAAGCGGGGCCCCACGTGGGAGAGGTCCACGGCGAGGACCAAAAGGCCTGGGTAGTCCCGCATCGCCACCTTCAGGGCCTCCCCGAGCTCGGGGCTACGCCTCCCCACCAGGAGGGGGAGGACCTTGGCCTCGGGGAAGCGCCCTTTTAGGAAGAAGAGGGGAAGCTCCAGGCTGTGTTCCTCCCGGAAGGCGAGGGGGGTGTTGAAGAGCTCAAAGGGAAGGAGGGCGTCCAGGGCCTGGAGGGCGGAAAGGTCCGGCAGGGCGGGGCCGAAGGGGGTCTGGAAGGGCACGGGGAGGGCGGCGGCCCTTTCCTTTAGCGGCCTGTGGGCGACCCCGACCAGGTAGATGCGCTCGGGAGGCGGGGTCTTTTCCAGGGCGGCGAGGGCCGCCCCGTAGACCTCGGGGACGCGGGCGGGCTCCAGGTGGGGCATGAGGAGGACCTGGGCCTTTTCCCCTTCCCCCGGGTAGCTCGCCCGGAAGGCCTCGAGGAAGGCCCGGGCCTCCTCCTCCCCTTCCGGGTAGGAAAGCCCCGCGAGGCGCATGGGCCTTTCCTTCCTGAGCTTTTCCTCTTCTTCCTTTAGCCTCGCCTCCACCTTTTCTGTGAGGAGGAGGCCCGCCTCCTCCAGGGCCTTGGCCAGCTCCTCAAGCTCCTTCCTCGGCACCAGAACCCCGTGGCGCTTGAACACCTCCTCCTGGACCTCCTCTAAGGTCCTCCCCTCCATGAGGGAGACGAGAAAAAGCCCCCCTTCCGTGAGGGCCAGGGGCTTCTCGTAGACCCCGTAGGGATCAAAGACCAGGAAGCCCCCCTCAACCGGGGTGATCTGGGGCTCCCGGAGCCTGAGCCTCCCTTCCACGCCTCCAATATAGGAGAAAGGCCCGGGCCTCCTCGGGGGTCCGCACCGCCCCTTCCGCCTGGGCCTCGAGGAGGGCCTTTAGGGCCCTTCCCACCTCGGGGCCTTCCCGGAGGCCCAGGAGGGCCATGGCCTCCTCCCCGGAGAGGAGGGGCCTTTGGGGTAAGGGCTCCCTTAGGGCCTCCCCGTAGCGCCCGAGCACCTCCCAGGCCTCGGCCTCCACCCCCCTTGTGGCCAGGCGGTCCGCGGCCATCAGGTAGACGAGGTCGGGGAGGAGGTCATGGCGGCGGAGGAGGAAGCGGCGGAGGGCCCGCCTCTCCTCGGGAAGGCGGTCCATGTGGCGGCGGACCAGGGCCTGGACCCGCTCCACCGCCTCCTTGGGGAAGCGGAGCCAGGAAAGGCTCGCCCGGGCGATCTCCGCCCCCACCTCGGGGTGGCCCAGGAAGCGGAAGCGGCCCACCTCGGGGTCAAAGCGGCGGGTGAGGGGCTTGCCCGCGTCGTGGTAGAGGGCGGCGAGGCGGGCCTCGAGGGGGGCCTCGGGCCAGAGGAAGAGGAGGTGGAAGAGGGCGCTCAAGGTGTGCTCCCAGGCGGGAAGGTGGTGCACCCCTCCCTGCTCCAGGCCCTCGAGGAGGGCGAGCTCGGGGAGGTAGACCCCTAAAAGCCCCGTCCTCTCCAGGAGGCGGAGGCCGAAGGCGGCCCGTGGGGAGAGGAGAAGCCGCGCGAGCTCCTCCCGCACCCGCTCCCGCGCGGGGAGGGCCTCGGGGTGGGCCTGGAGGAAGCGGGCGTGGCGCCTTAGGGCCTCTTGCGTTCTGCCGGGCAGGCCGAGGCCGAGGCTTGCCGCAAGGCGCACCCCCCGGAGGCTCCTGAGGTGGTCCTCGTAGAGGTTTTCCTCCCGCACGGGGACGAGGAGGCGCCGCCTCAGGTCCTCCTCTACTCCCCTTAGCCCGAAGACGGCGCCTTCCTTAAAGAAGAGGGCGTTTGCCCGGTAGTCCCGCCGGAGGAGGTCCTCCAAAAGGTCTCCCTCCAAGGGGGTGAAGTCCAGGGTCCTTTCCCCCACCACCAGGCGGTAGTGGCCCCTTTCGGGGTCCAGGGGGAAGAGGCTTCCCCCGAGGCGCCTCTTGGCCTCCTTGGCCGCCCCTTCCGGGTCCAGGGCGGCGTAGTCCAGGTCCTTGGGCCTCCTCCCCAGGAGGAGGTCCCGCACCGCTCCCCCCACGGGGAAGGCGCCCTTGGGGGTATAAAAGGGGAAGTCCATATGGGCCACGAGGCGAAGCACCCCATCATTATCGGCCTCACCGGGAACATCGGGAGCGGCAAGAGCACCGTGGCCGCCCTCCTCCGGGAGCTCGGCTACCCCGTGCTGGACGCCGACCTCCTGGCGGAAAGGGCCCGGGAGGCCAAGAAGCCCGAGCTCAAGCGCCTTTTCCCCGAGGCCTTCCGGGGGGAGGAGCTGGACCGGAGGGCCCTGGCCCGAGTGGTCTTTTCCGACCCAGAGAAGCTCAAAGCCCTCGAGGCCGTGGTCCACCCGGAGGTGCGGCGGCTTCTTGTGGAGGAGCTTTCCCGCCTTAGGGCCCCCCTGGTCTTCGTGGAGATTCCCCTCCTCTTTGAGAAGGGGTGGGAGGGGAGGCTCCACGGAACCCTCCTGGTGGCGGCCCCCCTGGAGGAAAGGGTGCGGCGGGTCGTGGCGCGCTCGGGGCTTTCCCGGGAGGAGGTCCTGGCCCGGGAGCGGGCCCAGATGCCCGAGGAGGAGAAGCGCAAGCGGGCCACCTGGGTCCTGGAGAACACGGGGAGCCTCGAGGCCCTGAGGGAGAAGGTGCTCGCCCTTCTAGGGGAGATCCGGGCCCGGTTTGGGCTATCCTGAACCCATGCGCGCCGTGCTCATCTCGGGGGCGAGCCGGGGCATCGGGGAGGCCATGGCCCGGCTCCTCCACGCCCAGGGCTACGGGGTGGGGCTCTTCGCCCGGGACGGGGAAAGGCTTAGGGCCCTGGCTTCGGAGCTTGGGGAGCGGGCCCTCCCCCTCCCCGGGGACGTGCGGAACCCAGGGGACTGGGAGCGGGCCGTGGCCCGCATGGAGGAGGCCTTCGGCGGGCTCTTCGCCCTGGTGAACAACGCCGGAATCGGCATCATGAAGCCCCTCGCCGAGCTTTCCGAGGCCGAGTTCCGGGAGGTCTTGGAGGTGAACCTGGTGGGGCCCTTCCTGGGCCTGAAGGCCGCCCTCCCCGCCCTTCTCCGCGCCCGGGGGGTGGTGGTGAACATCGGAAGCCTTGCCGGGAAGAACCCCTTCAAGGGCGGGGCCGCCTACAACGCCAGCAAGTTCGGCCTCCTCGGCCTCATGGGGGCGGCCATGCTGGAGCTGAGGGAAGAGGGGGTGCGGGTGGTGAACCTCCTCCCGGGCTCGGTGGACACGGGCTTCGCCGGGAACGCCCCGGGGGCAGGCTGGAAGCTCGCCCCGGAGGACGTGGCCCAGGCGGTGCGCTTCGCCCTGGAGATGCCGGAAAGGGCCCTGGTGAGCGAGGTGGAGCTCCGCCCCACCCGGCCCCAGAGGGGGTAAGCTAAGGCGGATGAGCCTGCCCGCCCGCCTCCAAGCGGCCTTGGTCCGCTTGAGGCCTTAGGTGGGGGCGGAGGGGTGCCGTGGCCCTGGCCTTTCTCCTCGGCTATCTGGTGGGCGGCCTGCCCGTGGCCTTCTGGTTCGGCGCCCTGAGGGGGAAGGACCTCCTTAGGGAGGGGCCCGACTTCCTGAGCGCCCTCGAGGTCCTGGGCCCGGTGCCGGGGCTTCTGGTCCTCTTCCTGGAGGTATTCCAGGGGGCTTTGGGCGTGGCCTTGGGGGAGGGGGTCGCGGGGAGCCCCTTGGG